>JAHCMM010000114.1 GCA_019192515.1 Cyclobacteriaceae bacterium SS2 | reverse complement strand
CATCTCATCTTCATCAATGCCATGATAGACCTGCAACGTGTCACCATCCCGGATCAGACGAGCTTTTCCATTTCCAGGAATAATATTGATAATCCTGTTGCCTAGTAGTCCGTCAGTTCCCAATGAAGCAATCGCATTTTGGTGGATAAACTGGTTCATTTCTTCCCTGATAATAAAACTCACTACCACAGAAGTGTCACTGGTCATTCTGATGCTCTTCACCGTACCGATGTTGATCCCGGAAAATCGGATGTTGTTACCCTTTTGCAATCCACTCACATTCCTGAAGACAGCATGTACGCTGAATTTGGAGCCAAACATATTCTGATTGTTCCCAATGAAATACAGCGCAGTCACTAGGAATAATGTCCCGATAATTACAAATAAGCCAAGTCGAATACTTTTAAATTGTTCCATAACTATAAGAAGAATGCCCGTACTATTTTATCCTTTGAGCCTTTCAGTTCCTCATAATTTCCTTCCAGGTAATCAATACCATCATTCAGCACCACAATACGCTGGGCTGTTCGCTTGATACAGCTCATGTCATGTGATATAATGATTGAGGATGTGTTATACTTCTGGTGCACATCATTCATCAGGTTTGCAATCTCCTTGCTGGTAATGGGGTCCAAACCTGTTGTGGGTTCATCATAAAGGATGATCCGTGGCTCCATGATGAGGGTGCGTGCCAGTCCTATCCTTTTTTTCATTCCCCCTGAAAGTGATGATGGCATCAGGTCCTGCACGTTGGGCAGTCCTACATTTGACAGCGCTTCATAAACCATCTGATCTACCTGTTCTTTGCTCTTTTTGAGCCTTAGCCTTCTCATCGGAAATTCCAGGTTTTCTCTCACCGTCAGAGAATCGTAAAGGGCATTGCTCTGAAATAGAAAACCAATTCTGCTTCGAACTTCATCCAGCTCCTGCCTTTCCAGGTGTACCACATCCTGGCCAAACACCCGTATCTGACCTGCGTCTGGTTTGATCAACCCTACAATGCATTTGATCAACACTGACTTTCCACTTCCTGACTTGCCCAGTACAGCTACATTTTCATGAGGCTGTATGGTCAGGTTGAAGTTTTTCAGAACATGATTGTCTTCAAATGACTTCTTCAGATCCACTATCTCAACTGCCGGAACTCTGTGATTCATTGTTTTCTCCTGTGTAGGTAGAGCCATATCGATTGCTTTATAATTCATAAAACAGGTCAGCTATTTGTACAGCAATCAAATCCAGAATAAACACCAGCAAGGACGAGATCACCACAGCAGAATTGGCAGACCGACCCACTCCTTGTGTCCCCTTGTCGGAATGATATCCCTTGTAGCATCCTATGAGCCCAATGGCAAAACCAAAAAAGAAAGTTTTGGCAACTGATGGGATGATATCCCCAAATGAGAGTGAATTGAACACCTGGCTGTAAAACAGCGGAAAACTCACGGTGTCTTTGATGTTCACAGCCAAATAGGATCCGTAAATCCCGATCGCGTCAGACATGATGGCCAGGATGGGTAGCATCAGTGTTGTAGCGATGATCCTGGTAGCCACCAGAAACTTAAACGGGTTTGTTCCCGATACTTCCATCGCATCAATTTGTTCAGTCACCTTCATAGAGCCTAGCTCCGCCCCGATACTGGAACCGATTTTTCCGGCACAGATGAGGGCCGTGATGACCGGACCGATCTCCCGGATGATAGAGATCCCTACCATACTGGGCAGCCAGGATTCTGCTCCAAACTCCACCAGGGTAGGTCTGGACTGGATCGTGAGTACCAGACCCATAATAAAAGAGGTGATCCCTACGAGAGGCAGAGATTTATAACCAATTACATAGGATTGCCTGATGATCTCCTCAGTCTCATACGGTGGCTTTAGTCCATCACTGAAAAATCGGACAGCAAATCGGCTAACATCTGTGGTTTCGTGCAGAAATTGATACAATTTGGACATACCTGAGAATCAATCATGGTTAAGTTACGGAATGAGGTTACGTCGTTTCGTGATAGATGTCAGGACTCGGAGTGATGTTCATCAAAAGGGATTTTATGAGAAAACAGATACCAAAAAAGCCGGAACATTGCTGAACCGGCTTTAATCAACTAAAGAATACTCAGATAAAGAGTATTTGTGTCCCCTCTTTCTGTCCCCTCTCATAAAAATCACCTACTGTCAGGACACCATCGATTTCCTCCCAGAGATCTTCTTCTTTAAGATGAAACATATCCATGGCCAGTTTACAGGCGAATAATTTTCCACCGGAAGCTTTATAGATTTCCAGGAATTCACTTACCGGAGGAATATCCAGTTTGTCCATCTCTCTTTTCATCATAGTGCTGGCCAGCGTTTCCATACCCGGGAGGCCCCCTATCATTGTTGGGATATGTAAACCAGGGTTACCCACTGTGGCTACATGCAGATGATCCATTTTCTTAGGCTGGAGCATTTCCAGACCAAAAAATGTACAGAATATCTCTGACTCCAGGCCTTCCATCCGTGCACCATTGGCTAATATAAGCGCTGCATACACGGAATCTACGGTTGCTTTAGAGTTGATAATCATGAGCTTTTTTAGGGCTCTTTTCTTTTCTTTTTTATCTTTTACAGGTGCTTCTAGCGTTTCCATTTTTGTGAGATTTAAGGTTTAAATACAACTTGCCGGCTTTGGAATACCTGCGATTCGTGATGCTTTTTTTAGTGGACCATTTGGGAATAGCTGATAAAACTCCTTGATGTCCACTACACCAGATTTACCTACTCTTCTGATAGAAAGAGCAGTACCTTTCTCCTGCTCGGTGCGGAGATAGTCCAATATTTCAAAATGCCGATCGGTGAGTTCGATATCTTCCTCAGCAGCTATGCTTCGGGCAATCTCTTTGTCCCACTGATCCATATTTAGAAGGTAACCTTGTTCGTTCAATTCTACCGGTCTGTTTGCAATAATCGTTTCCATTTTCTTGATGTTTAGTTGAGTACTTCTTCTTTAGTTGATTGCTCTTCTTTATTGATTTTCTTTCCTGAATAGGACATTTTGGGACTGATGAATGGAATCTTTTTACCCTTCATCAACATATTCCAATACACCCATCGGAAGGCTAGCTTGCCCCAGTGATTCATTCTGTTTTCTTCCAGAAGTTTCATAGGTCCAATGCCATTGAATGGGAAGACTCCGGGAACAGGTTCCTGGTCATAGTTGAAATCAATGAGCATGGCTTTATGGTATCCTGTTTCCACGAAACAATTGGCATGCCCGTCAAAGTCTTCTTTTAGTGCTTCTCCCTTGATATAGCGTAGGATATTTTCAGTTAATACTTCTGCTTCGAAGTGTGCAACAGATCCTGCTTTGGAAGTGGGTAGATTAGTGGCATCACCCAGGACGAATACATCTTCATAGCTTTCGGACTGAAGGGTATGCTTTTTCGTTGGGATAAAGTTTAAATCATCCCCCATTCCACTCCTGAGGATCACATCATCCCCCATATTGGTAGGAATGGTAACCAGCAGGTCGAAGGGAACTTCTATCTCATCCCAGGAGACAATCTTCTTTTCATTATTGTTGACAGATGCAATCGCAAAGTCCGGAACAATCTTTATTCCCTTATCCTCCAAGAGATGACCAAGGGTATTTGCTGCTGTTGGCTTGGTGAAAGCACCATCCAATGGTGTGACATAGGTAATATCAACCTGGTCGCGAATCCCACGCTCTCTAAAATACCAGTCAGCAAGGAACGCAAACTCAAGTGGTGCTACCGGACACTTGATGGGCATCTCAGTGATATGCACGACCAGTTTCCCACCGTCAAAAGATTCCAGCTTTTTGCGTAGTGCCTTTGATCCTTCAAAAGTGTAGAAGTCAAAAACTGATTTTCTCCATTCCGCACCCTTCATGCCTTCTACTTCTTCGGGAGCAATCCTGGAACCAGTAGCAATAATGAGCAGATCATATTTCAGTACCTCGTTTCCCTCAAGGCGGACCTGATGCTTTTCGGGCATGATGATCTCAATACCTTTTTGAATATACTTGACCGTGTCAGGGATATATTTCTTTTGCCTCTTGAAGCAATCCTTCTCTTCATAGATACCAAATGGTAAAAAGAGAAAGCCCGGTTGATAGTAATGTTTCTCTGATTGATCAACAATCGTGATCTTCCAGTCCTTAGGAAGTTTATCATTCAGATGGTTTGCCATCATGGTCCCCGCAGATCCTGCACCTAGAATTAGTAGATTCTTCATCGTTTTATCCTTTAGTTGATGGTGTAAAGGAACACGATGGCGGAGTACAGAATACTGACACATGTCAGGGTGAAAACTGATCTATGTGCCTGATAATGAGTTGTGTAACAAATGTTACATAAGGAGGTAGCTTAAATGGATGGAGATGAATTTTCTAATTTATTACCAGCATAGATAACCCGCCAACTTAGATGATCGCGAAAGAATTTAATAATTATAGAGTGAATAGATTTTAATCTTTAACCTTATAGAGGTGTCATTTTTATAACTAGTTTCGATACGCTATTCAATTAGCTACTGTAGAAAAAACCACCCGATCTTCATTGCCTTCTGAATCGACAACAGTTAGGTATTGTTTGCCTCTTTTGAGCGTGAGTGGAAAAGATCCGGTCTTTTGGGTAGTGCCAACCAGCTCATCATTTAGATACCAGAAGAGCTTCCTGTCCGGGAACTGGGAAGCTACTTTGGCAATCAGCTGCTGATGTTGGCCATCGAAGTCTTTGGGAATGAAAATATTGGCGTCGGCGAGCGGATAGATAATCTGGATGGCATCTCCCTCTTGCCCTACAGGACAGCCTGGTTTATGTGGTGGTATCGACGTGATGAGATTACCATTCTGACTGAGATAATAGTTGATGTCTGCTGAAAATACCAGCTGGTAGCTGAGCTGTTGCTTTCCTTTCCAGCATTTCGAACACACACGGTGGTTGTCTTCCACGTAATAACGCTCATGGTACGGGCAAACACGCAATGGCTTCATATTATATGGGGCTTTAGTCTCCACCACATCAGGGCAGTCCCGACTGGCATAAAAACCTGTTTGTTTGCAGGTATTGACCAGGGCATAATCCATATCTACTGGCTTAAACCAGTCGTCCGTACCTGGCAACACCTGGAAGACATTGAAGAGTAATGGTCCCGCACTTGTCATCCCTGCTAGTCCTTTGTTGGATTCGCCATCAAAATTCCCTACCCAGACTACTACAGTCCATTGAGGGGTGGTACCTACAGCCCAGGCATCTTTATGGCCATAGCTGGTGCCTGTCTTCCAGGCGATGGGTCGCTGGGAGCTGTACTTTTTCCAGTAGAATTCCAGACCCGGACGAATCAACTCTTTGAGCTCTTCCAGTATGAGGTGGCTGGCTCCCTGGCTCAGCAGTCGGGTTTTGTAGCCTTCTGACTGCCCCTCCAGGTAATGGATGTCCTGAAACTCACCTCCATTGGCCAACCCCCGAAACAGGCGTCCCATGTCCCAGGGTGTCACCTCAGCCCCACCCAGGATAATTGGCAATCCATATTCATCGGGCGTCCTAAAGAGCGTGCTTAAGCCAGCTCCTTTGAGCTGGTTGTAAAAGGCGTCTACACCGTATGCATTGAGCAGTCGAACTGCCGGCACATTTAGTGAATGAATGAGCGCCTCATTGGCTGGTACTACACCAGAGAACGTCTCAGATGCATTACTCGGCGAAAAGCTGTTGTAGTATGTGGGTACATCTTTGATCAACGTTTTTGGCAGGATCAGTCCTTCATCAATAGCCAATGCATATAGGAAAGGCTTAAGAATGGAGCCCGACGACCGTGGAGCGATCACTCCGTCTACCCTGCCCTGACGATCCAGGTCATGATAATCCTGGGATCCTACATAGGCAGCTATACCACCCGTTTTATTGTTGATGACCAGTGCACTGGCATTCCTGATTCCCAACAATTCCAGTCTTGCAGCCTGTTGCTTTACAAAGAAGTTCGTTTCTCGTTGGATCTCCGGATCTATGGTCGTCCGTATCACATCCAGGCTATTGTTCACATGTATTCTATCCGCAAGGTGTGGGGCATGCAGATCAAATGGCAACAAAGACTCAGGAATTGGCTCCAGTAAGGAAAGCTCATAGACGTCACCGGCAATGAGGCCCTTTGTCTTCATCTTTTCCAGCAGGAAGTTGCGCTTGGTTATCAGCCTGTCCTGGTGACTTGAAGGAAAGATGTGCCCGGGAGCATTCGGAAGTACTGCGAGTAAGGCTGCTTCAGCCCAGGTCAGCTGATCCGGACGTTTGCCAAAAAACCGGTGCGATGCTGCCAGGTAGCCACGCACATTACTTCCATAAGGGGCATGCAGCAGATACTCAGCTAGAATCTCATCTTTTGAAAGATGTACCTCTAGCTTAACGGCAAGGAGTAGCTCAATGAGCTTATTCCAGTAGGTACGAGGACTATCGTGGATCATCCGGGCCAGCTGCATGGTGATGGTACTCCCGCCACTCACTACACGTTGATGCCGGGTATTCCAATAGACCGCTCTCACCAACGCCACAGGATTGATGCCCGGATGCCGGTAAAAATACTGATCTTCAAAGGTCAGTACAGCCTGTTGAAGGTTCTTCGGAATGCTGTCCTGCAGCTGCGGTGACAATAGATACTGTTCTTCATCATTCAGGTAGACCCGCAAAAAGCTGTCATCCCTGGCGAGGATCACCTGGCTATAATCCGGTCGTAGTTGCTGCTCGCCCAACGGAAGTATCAGGTATACCCCAAAAGCTACCATCAACCCTACTACAGGGAACAACACATACTTTTTACCCGATCGGAACACTCTTTTCACAATCTGCTATTTCGCTCTTACTACCACCTTCTGAGCTTTTCGAGTGGATTGGTAGTCACTGTTGTACATCGCCTCGCAAACCGCTCCCGGAAGTGTGTAAGTTCCTTCTGTGATGGCATTGATTTTTACGATGAAATCCAATCGCTGCTTGTCCAGATCAAAGAACCACATGATCCTGTCGTCCCTAATATCCAGGTATTCTTCACGACCTGTTTTATAGCCACTCATCCATCCTGGTAACATCTCTCCGGAAAGCCGGGTGTTTTCAATTTCCCAGCCTGAAGGCAACATCTGCACCAGTGCTACCTCATCTATGTTGGGTACTGCACTGATGTTGCTCACCTGGTAGCGACCATAAAAGACGTCTCCCTGTTTCACATTGGTAATGTCGATGCCATTTCCTTCTTCATCAAACCAGGAAATATCCACCTTGAGGTTTTTGTCTTCATCCTTCGACTGATCTATCAATGGTACACCATTGCTGGATAATGTGGCGTATAGTTTCGGAACCTGCACATCAGCGTTTAGTTGGACCTTAAGCTGGCCTCCATAGCCACTGTTGATGTATTTCGCGATCTTATTGGCATCCTTGAACGGCTCTTTTGTACCATCAGGAAGTGTCATTGTTCCTTCGATGACGAGGTCAACATCCGGTACAATCCCTGCATAGTCGAAGTACGCTCCCATCCCCAGCAGCATCTGTGCCAGCGTTTGGGTAGAATACCACCTTCGGGAAGAAAGCTGTTCAGCCAGTGATTTCGCCATCAGGGCGGCATCCTCTTCGCGCTCCAGCTCCACCAGGCACCTGAGGATGATCCCCAGATCACGGTAACTGGAGCCGTAAGTATGTGAGAATTCGTAATACTCAGGGACATCCTTAGAGATCTGATCTACATCAGCCTGCACCTTGTCGAAAGCACCTGCCAGCTTATAGGCAGTCACGAGCTGCCACTTCATGACATTGCTCATCTTATCATAATAATTCTGCTTCAGAAGATTCATCTCACTCAGGTTGGCCTCGTTTGCCATGGCCAGAATGAAACATCGGTTTACCCTGGTCATCAGATATCTCGGATCTGTCTTAGGTTGCCTGGACTTGCGTTCCAGGTAACTAATAACCCCATCCAGCATTGATTCCGGTACAGCATACCCCTGACGATTGGCATCGATCAAAAACTGACCAGCATAGTTGGTACCCCATTCTGAGACCTCATGACCACCTGGCCAGTAAGAAAAACCTCCATTGCTAAGCTGGAACAGGCTCAGTCGTGCAATTGCTGCATTGATATTGCCATCAATCTCCCGGAAAAGTTTGGGATCAGAGGTTAGCAGGTCCTTCATCGCCAGCTGAGGGTAGGCAGATGAAGTGGTTTGTTCAATACAGCCATAAGGATATTGAATCAACCATTGCAGCCTATGGATGAAATCAAGGTTCGGGAATACTGCCAGATGCAGCCTGGCATTGTTGGTTCCGTCCAGCCCGAGTTTAGGCATGTTGAAAGTGATCGTCTGACCTGGCTCAATGGTTTTTTCCTCCGTTTCATATATACGTGAAGCCCCCGGCGAAACGGCTACGTCAGCCTCGTACAGGCTTTCGGCATCCTTGCCTTTGGCGGTAATGACAATTCTTGATTGACCAATTGCCTCTTTCACCTTTACATTGAAATAAAACATTTGATCACTTTCCGCATTGAAAGTGTGACTATGTGAGGAAGTGCCCTGTACCTCGAGTGGTCCCTCCGTTTGGATGCTGATGTCCACCGCACCAATATTAGCCCTGGTGGCAAAAACATTCACCGGAATCTTGAATACATCACCAGGTTTGAGAGCTCTTGGCACCGTAGGCAACACGATCAGGTCACTTTTTACTGGTACTGTCTTCTCTGCAGATCCATATCGGTCACCCTGTGCTGAAACCACCATAACACGAACTGAGCCCACATAATTGGGCATTTCGAAGCTTATTTTAGCTTTTCCGCTACCGTCAGTTGTTACGGGTCCTTTAAACATACAAACCGGTTTGAATCGTTTTTTCTGTTCAAAAGGATCCACCTGAGATTCCCGATAATCTCCATCTCCACCAATGGAGAATGTCTTGAATACATCATCTTCATTGGCTCCTATCACGAACCCAAACATGTCATAGGTGGAAATATCCAGTCTGATCTTTTTGAAAAAAGCCGCCCACGGGTTTGGTGTCTGAAAATTGGTAAGATCCAGCAATCCTTCATCGACCACCGCTACCGTAAACTGCGTTGGCTTACCGCTGGAAGTAGCAATGTTCACATCAAACTTTTGTTTAGGTCTCAGCTCATCCGGCATGTTGATAATCAGCTCATCCTTGGTATTCGGGTTAAAAACTTTGATGGGTAAAATTCCAAACATTCGGATCGGCCGGTCATTGACAGTCTGGCTATGCGGCTGTAGGACAGACACGGTTGCATAGACATTGGGAGCCATTGCAGAAGTCACTGGGAAGGAAATGGTCATGTCCTCACTTTCCGACGGTTTGATCCACTTGTGCGAAAGAATTTTGTCTCCCTGCTCAATTGTCAGGAGTACATTACCCTGTATTGGGGAAGGAAAGCTGATCTTAGCTTCTTGCCCAACTTCATATTGTTCTTTCTCTGACTTCAGCACCAGGGTACCCGCATTCTGATCACCAGAAGGGATAGCACCAAAAGGATATGCGCTTAAGAATATACTGGAGGTGTGTCCAAGGTGAACAGCATCCTGTACCTCAACCAGGTATTGCCCCTGCTGGGCTGGCTGAAATGGCAGGTTTGTCAAGGGTTTTCCCGAGCTGATGGTCCCCTCTTCTACCAGCAGTGTATGAGTATCCGTCTTATATCGAAGCTTGAAATCCCGATAGCTGTTGTACTGGTACCACCAGTGCGAGTCGTTGCGATAGATACGATATACCAGTTCGCGACCAGCTACAGCTTCTCCTTTATGATCGACAACCACTACAGGTATATCTGTTCGGCTATTGAGCTTGACATAGCGGTCAGAATCGTCGATCCCCACATAATGGGTAAACGGATGAATATCGATGTGGGTCCAGGCATCATTGGGACGCCCTCCGTCTTCCTGTACCGTGGCCAGCAATTTGGCTTTGATCGGTGTGGATGCACTTCTTAGATTCGGAATATTCCAATTGACTTTGGCTTTACCTTCAGCATCCAGAGTACCGGAGCCGATCTTTGTGCGGGCCCGCTGAAAATTGACCATTTGGTCCCTGAATGAATATTGCAAGAATTTGGGAAATGGGTTGCTTAGATCAAAAACCTGAACCTCTGCCTCGTACTCCAGTCCGGGCGATGGTGTACCAAAAAGGAATTTGCTTTCAACTTCTATCTGGATGTTCTTATTGTCAGGAAGTACTGTAGTCAAAGAAGGGTTCACCTTGACTTTTAACCTGTTGGCAACTACAGTCTCTATTTTCAGGTCATGGTGAAAATACTTGTTACCAATGTTTAGCTGTACATCCCAATTCCCGGTTGGAGCATTCATGTCAGTACCCAGCTCAAAATTGTAGAAGCCATCTTTGGCAGTGTTCTGCGTGGTTTCATACACCATCGTACCTTCCGGGTTGAATAACCGCAACCTTACAGGTACATCACTGCGACTACCTGATGAAAAACGAACGATACATGAAAGATTGAGCGAATCACCGGGACGGTAGACACCCCTTTCAGTATAGGTGTAGGCACGCGTCTGCAGGTCATAGGTGCTGATCCCACCCACATCAAACCCTGAGTTGTTCCATCTCATCTCATCTGGGTTGATGATGCTAATCTGGTTTCCTTTCTCAGCTTTGATGTAGCGTCCACTATATCCTCTTAGCGTAGCAACACCATCGGAGTTTGTCACCCCGGAATCATGCTCGTCATAACGGAAGCTAGTTACCTTCACACCGGACATCGGCTGTCCAGTTTTCAGGTCTGTGGTGAAAACTGTGTAGGATTCATCTGTATATTTAGCCATCAGTCCAATATCACTGATTGTCAATGGCTTATATACTTGTCCTTTTTGCTGAATATAGCCCAACACACTCTTTTCTATGGGGACTGAAGTATCCCGTGGATTGAAGTTGATCCTGACCAGAAAAAGCCCGTAATCATAGGTATCAAAGACTTTGCTGAGGTCCAGGTTATGAAGCAGCCATTCATTCTTTTTATCTCCGATCTCCAGCGTCTGGTTATAAATGATTGCCCCTACATTGGATACATAGTCATTGCTAAAATCCGAATTTCGGTCCTTGGCGCTATTGAGCTGTTCATACCTGAAAAACTCATCCATGTTTTCATTGAATACCTTCTTGATCTCTACATGAACCCGCTCCAGGTTAGCAGTGAGAAATTGGAGTCGTTTATCATTGGTGGTAGGAATGAAGATCCCCTGGCTGGCAAAACGTACCTGCGGAAGGATATCTGAGAATTTGACCTCCCGACTGACCAGGTTTTCTGTTTTGGTTCCCCACTGGCTCTTAAGTCCAGGCTGCAGCTGTACGGTATAGGTGGTACCAAACTTAAAATCACCATTCAGAATGATGAATTTGCCCATCTTCTGGGTGGTGACATCCACGGAAGGCTTGATTGTGACAAACCCGTCAATGTTCTGATCTTTGTCCAGCTGATCCGAAAATTTCAGGGTCATCTGTGGCTTATTACCGGACTCATTTCTCTCTACCTCAACCAGCTCCATCGACTTGAGGGGGACCACCTTCACAGTTCGTTCCAGGTTCGACTCCATGTCCAGGTCATCTGCATCCAGCGTAAACTGATAGGTCTTTGTATTCGATTCCCTCTTCAGCATTTCACTCACAAAGCTGAACGTATTGTCTCCCTCCTGGCTCCAGGTGAGTTTAGAGGAGGAAAAAGAGGCTGCTTTTTTCACATCCTCCATGGAAGTCTTCTGTGAGAAAACCACCTTTCCGGAGTAGACGAGCTGTTCTGGATTAGACGGATTCATCAGCTCCAGCTCACCATTGAATGAGATCAACTCACGACCATCCACGTAAAATTTGAAGTCGAACACATCCACCTCAAATGATTCAGACACTGCCTTTAGGTTGAGCTGTGCCTGATAATTAACACGGGACTTGAGTAGCTCGGCAGGCTCAAAAACCAGACGACTTTCGGTTGCCCAGTAAGCCTTCCCTTTAATGCCCGGGTCAAACTTAATGGGGCTATCGATCTCTTTGTTAAGTAATTCCTGGCTGACCACATCATCATTAAACTGTATTTCTATAATACTCTCGGGGAGTATAGACCCTGCAGTTGCCCGGCTGATGATTTTAGCAATTTCCGGAGAATACTGGATTTCTGTTTCGTCTTTGGGCCCTGACTGAGTACCACAAGAGGATGCGATGGTCAGGATGGCCAGGAACCTGACGATGTTTTTGCTGGTGAACATAGGCGGTTAGGTTTATGATTTTCCAATTAATAGGAAATATATGAAAAAGACCGGATTGAATAGCATGATCTCTCTATAAAAACATTATGTTTCATTTATGATTGTGAAAATGATTATGTTGGGATACTGATGTTAAGTAAGCATTTTGAGAGCAATTATTTCTTACATAAACTCCTAAAGGTTTAAATTATGCTGTTTACTGGCATTCAAGATCTATTTATTGATTTTATAGGATCTAACCTAAAGTAACCTCATCTGACTACAACCAAACACAAGGAAAATGAATCTATATCCCATTCTGGAATATTGAATTTACCTTGTATGAAAAGATATATTGGAGCAATCGCATTCATAATAATCTCACCACTTGTCTTCACCTTTCAGGGTTGTGGTCCTGACTGTGAACCACTTAACCTGATCATCAGGGATTTTGAACCCTCGCCAGTTAAAATGATTGCAGTGGATTCTGGTGTTGTCTCATGGGATAGGATTGAGGAATTTGCTTATACTCCTCGTCATGACAGCCTTGCCCTTTTAATCAATCTTCTTTTCAAAGAAGTCTCTTCAATAGAAGGCAGCATCTCCTATGGAATGAATACCTGTGAGCCTGTTGTTATCTATTTGGATGAGTTGAAAGATATCCGGATATTTAGCGATCAGGACTATGATCAGGATTCCCCCAAAGGATCGATCTGAATTCATTGTGTGCCTTTGGGGCAAACAACGACCAACCCACTCTAAATAAAGATGATTTTATAGAACACATCAATGTGAGCAGTTTGAATAGTCACCATTTTCTTATAGCCTTTGTAGCTCCACCTGACCATTCAAATTCTCACAATATCACCATTGAATTGGAGCTAAAAAGTGGAGAAACTCATAGAAATCAGATTGAGAGTCTGGTCATCTCGAAATAATGGACTCTAATTCTTGCTTACAAATAACTTCAGGATAACAGCCCTGGCCAAAGATTTATCCATGGATCAACATCAAAAAATACCATTATCGAGGTACAACCAAATACCAAGAAAGTGACTCTATAGCTAAGTTAAATGTCGCTTTGTATGAAAAGATCCCTTTTAGTACTTACGTTATTGATCAATATTCCCCTGGTCTTCACCTTTCAGGGATGCGGACCAGATTGTGGACCCATTAATCTGATGATCCGGGACTTTGAAGCCATACCCGTAAAAATGATTAGGATAAATTCGAATGTTGTCTTTTGGGACCATATTGAAGAACAAACGCCTGTACCACGCTTTGATAGCCTGATCATTGTCAACTATCTATACTCCAAAGAAGTTTTGGTGAGTAAAGAACAACCCTATGGTGCTTATGCATGCGACCCTGTAGTTCACTATTTAGATGAAATTGAGGATATCCGGATACTCAGCGATCAGGATTATGATCAGGATCACCCTAAAGGAACTGATCTAAATTCATTGTGTGTATTTGGAGTAAACAACAACCTGCCTGCGTTGATTAAATCGGACTTTATCGAACAAATCAACCATGGACTGGGTAGCTATCATTTCTTAATGGCCTTTACGGCGGCTCCTGAAAACACCAGCTCCCACAATGTTTCCATCGAAGTGGAACTCAAAAGTGGTGAATCTCTTAGTCACGTGATTGAGGATCTGGTCATTGCTAAATAACAGATACTAAATTCTCCGTTTTCTATAGCGAGAAAGAAAATTAAAGTCCTCTTCCTCTATGTTTGCACCCTGATAACCGGAAGATATGGCACCAAACAAATCGAACAATACTCAACTTAGAAATTTCAGAATTGTAGCCCTGGCAGAAGGGATCTCCTACCTCCTGCTCTTATTCATTGCTATGCCACTGAAATACCTGATGGATTACCCTCTGGCCGTGAAATACGTCGGTTGGGCACATGGCTTACTCTTCATTGGTTATATGGGCTTGCTCCTCTCTTGCTGGCTCACCTATGGCTGGCGGATATCCAGGATAGCATTCTTTTCTTTCGCTTCCCTGGTGCCTTTTCTACCCTTTGTTGTGGAGAAGCAGTTGAAAAAGGAATCAATCTAAGCTGATCCTCGACTCGGAGTACAGATCATAAATGGCAACGAGCTTTTCCTGAAGCCCTAAATGAATCGGCAATTTGTCCAGCTCTTCTCTGGTCTCTATAAAAGCAGACTGATAATCTTCTTCCAGGGTATTCCAAATAATGGCGAGGTAGTGGTAGCCAATGTTGCTGTTTCTTCCCTTTTCCATCCACGAGTCGAAGGTTTCTTCGTCAAGTGCTTTCCCGAATTGTGTTTTAAACATCTCTTTCTCTTCTGTTGGCGATTATAGCTGACACCTTTTACAAATCAAAAAATGAACGAAGTTGATCCTCATATTTTGGATCAAAAAACAATACCGGGGCTTGTAACTTCCTGATGGCAGCATCCAGATTGGTAAAATTGGACTGGGGAATATGAAGCGGGATCTTATACAAACGGGGATCCTGCTTCTCGAAAGGACAGGCTACTTTGGATTGAAAAAGAAATGGGATCAAGGTAGCTGCACAGCTTAAACCAATCCTGTCCACATCATATTCATCCAATAACTCAGTCAGTGTTTCATTGATATTTTCGAAAAAGGTAACTGTTTTGGCCAGTCGAACACGTGATCCTGCCTTGGATTTCCCTTTCTTTTTCAGGTACTTAATCTGACTAAAGCCCTGCTTTTTCCGGGTCATGTAAGCAGAAAAAGTGGTGTGATAGACGTTCACTTTTCCTTCCATCATACAGATGGCAGCATTGCCGGATTCAATCGTGAGGTATAAAGCTATCGCTTCCTGATCAGCAAGAGACAGGTCATCCTTTATTATCCAGTGAAGTGGTAATCGAAGGAAGCCGATTATTTCATGCTGTTCATCGTTCAATGTCACTACGTGCTTCTTAAAATCATATTCATATCCGGGAGCTTTTTCCCTGATTGTTTCGAAGATCGTTTCCGGATTATGATGAAATAAATTGATTTGACCCTGACTCATGCTTGATGGGATATTTCTGGCTCTGATTATTTCCTGGTTCGGGTACGCCTTCTCAGCTTTTGGATGCGATCCTGATAATATGTTTTCAACTCATCAGCAAAAGTCATTGGGTCCTGATATGTCTCCAGAACCTGGTAGGTATGCTTACTTTTCAGGGCATGAATCGCTTCTTCCAGTTGCTGTTTTTCCCTGATCAGGTAAGCATCCGNTGAAGCGGCCAGTTTAATATCCTTCCGGGTGAAACTTTCCTTTAGTTGTAGTGTATCCTGACTAAATATATGTGCATGAAAAGCTTTCAAAGCATCCAGGTCTTCATGGTTATAGATAGCTACAAGTCGTGTGGTCAGTTCTGTTGCGAGATCAATCTTATCATCCTGCAGAGCAAATTTGTCAGGATGAATATGCAGCATTGCCTCCCGATATAGCCGCTTTTTTTCTTTGATGTCTTCCTCACTTTCAAGTTGAGCGACCACCACATGTTTTTGGGGTTTTAAACCAACGGGCTCCACATAGTTCTTGCCTCTTTTCTTTTGCTCCAGGCGCTTCTGTTTTTTGGCTTTCTTCTGTGTTTTGTACAGTACAGACAGCTCCTGTACTTCGATGATTTCACTGGAAAGGTGCGACCTCAGGGTGGCTTCAAAAGCATTCACCTTTACGGTTAGCTGCTCCAGCTTATGCTTAAGCTGTGCTATCTCCATTTCCAGCGTGGAGTCAGATTGCTGTTGGCTTTCCAGTTGGTTTTGCTTCATCACACAAAAGTGATCAATTTTAAAACAAACGATAGGACTGGCTATGGCAGCTATTTCACGATACCTGCGTAACTTGCCAGCATGGATAAGCAAATGTTTGACAAACTGGAAGAGATGCGGGGACTGCTAACCGAGCCGGAAGCTTTTAACCGGTTAGTCGCTAAATATGAAGCTGATCCTACCGAGGAAAACCTGCGGGAGATCATTGACCTTGTAACCTTGGAGGTGGCAAAGGGAAATGTGAGAGGATGGAAATCAACACCTGAATCATAAACGCTTGATTCCTGACAGGAATTAGTTGCTTTTGTTACCTATATGGGATCACCACCAGCTGCCAACCTTAAAAAACGAATTATCATATGGACCTCAATCATAGTAGTCCTGGTAGCAGTTTTTTTTGGTTTGTCAAGATTAGGTAGTTACTACTCAAGAGACATTCTGTTTCAGCTTGTAAAAAAGGAAACAAATGGCTACTACCAGCTCTCCTTTGCTGAAATAGAGATAGACCTGTGGAAAAGGACCATCAAACTCAAAAGCGTTGTCCTGAAACCAGATCCAGACAAAGACTACCAGGAAAAGGGATTGAACAATCTCTATGAACTAGAAATGACCGGTCTCAATATCGACCTGAAATCGATCATTAGTATATACACGATTCGTCAGCTTCACATAAAAAACATCCGAATCATTGACCCTCAGATTCACATCATACGGAAAAAAGACACTCCTGATGAGAGTTTTAGTTTACAAACAGGAAACCTGTATAAAGAGATTTCAGATTATCTCAGGGTATTACAGATTGATGTTTTCACGATTGACAATGCCTCGGTAAAGCATTTTCCCAGCGAATTGGGACTTGACAACATTGACTTCCTGATCAGCAACCTGCTGATTGATTCTGCATCGCGGCCTGACAAGCGATTTTACTCTGAAAACATTGAATTGGAAATCCATAATCAAAGTTTTCGGTTGAAAGACAGTATCCATCAAATAAGCTTTGACCGGTTTCTGTTGTCTACAGCAGACTCCATTTTAACATTTCAAAATCTTGTCTTAAAGCCCATATCAAATACTCCGGGAGCTTATGACAGTCTGGGAGATAAAACCATCTACCACATTTCCATACCAACCTTAAGGCTAAAAGGTGTGGATTATTTCTCGGCTTATCGATACAATAATTTGGAGATGGAGGAGCTTTCACTTACTGACTCCTATATTTTTCTGGACGAACAAGGTAATACGATATCAGATAAACCTGGTAAACCCGGCATCTCAATTTTCGAACAGTTAATTGATGTTTTTGATGAGGTCAGCATTGGAAAAATGAGATTTATCAATGCCAACCTGGATTTGAAAACCAATGACGACTATAATCACAACTATCAGCATGTGCAGTCACAACGAGCGGATATTGTGCTGTACAACTTCATTCTTGATAGTACTAATTACCAGTTTGATTTCGATAATAAATACTTCGATGATATAGATATCAACATCAAGGACTATAGCTCTTTTCTCCCAGACAGCATTCATACACTCCATTTTGATTTGCTCAAGTTGAGTTCAATAGATTCCTCTCTAAGCTTCAAGAATTTCAACATTTCCAATAATGGGAATGGTAATCCAACTGACTTGTTTCTGTCCATCAATGTTCCACAGGCACGTCTAAGGGGTTTAAATTTTTCAGATGTATTCCTACACAGGCAATTGCGTATCCGTGAAATGCTCATAGAAAACCCGAATATCATATTTGAGCATGGGCAAAGTCTTGATCGATTGAACTTCACACCGGATAGCCTGTATAGATTGATAATGGAGCATTTTGATGTCGTCAGGATCCGGGATCTAAATATTAGCCAGGGTATGTTTTCTATCAATAATAAACTTATAAGCGAACAGACAAACTTGTCAGTCTCCAATTTCAACATCCCTTCCGAATCCAATAACTGGTATGACGTACTAGGTGATATGAACCTGGAAATGTATGATGTGGCTCTGGATGATAAAGGCATTAAACTAAACGCCAATCACCTGATGCTCGACCCGCTTTCCAGAGGCCTGATTCTGGATGGACTTGTCATTGATTACCTGGATAAACGATTGTCCCTTTCCGGAGACTTAACGAAACTCAATATTTCAGGTATAGACCTGGATCGCATTTCCGCCGGAAACTTCAACGCCTTTGACTCTGTCATTATAATCGATCCGCACATAAATGTAGAGATATTGCAGCCCGGTGAAAAGGAGTTTACCAGGGGTTTTTCCAAAGATCTATTTGTTGAAGTAGTCAACGGTAAGTTGAATGCAAAGACCTCCGACAGCCTGATTTTCAGCATGGACAATATCTACACAGATTTCACATTAGGTGCTATCAACAATTTTCAGGACGGAGTGGCTGAGAATCTGACCATTACTTTGCCTGATGCATCAAACAAGTTGGTTATCAACAATATAAACCTTTCTGGTTCACGCAATTTATTCCTGAAAGATGTAAGCATTCAGCAAATTAAAGGCACCACAATTCAAAAGGTGAATCTTATTGGCCGAATCCCCTCACTGAGCTTTTATGGAATCGATCAGAACATATTTTGGGAGCATAGCAAGCTGGTTGGCGATAGTCTGTTAGTACTCACCCCGGATATCACGCTGAACCTGAAAAAGGTGGCAAACACATTTTCCTCGACAGATTCCATTGAACTACAATTTCAAAAAATCATCCTGGAGAAGGCAAGGTTCTCTTATTCGAATGAAAACCAGCCCGGACTCAAAATGCTGAAGATACCACAGCTATCCGGCATTATTGAAGGGTTTCATTATCCTGAAAAAGCCTTACTAAGTCCCAACCATTTGCTCTATGCTGATGATATGACCTTGAAAATGACACAGATACAACCAGTCCTGACAAGTGGAAATTCACTATTTATTCGGGAGCTTGACTTTTCAAAGAAGAGGGGTCGAATAGACATCAATTCCTTAAGCTATGAAGGATCCAATGGATCGATATCCGCTCGCTTACCTCAGATTGAAATGACCGGGTTTGACCTGGATGCCTATTCAAACAAGGGCCAGCTGAAAATTGAAAGCCTAAAATGGATGTCTCCCCGGATATTGTATGATCAAAGTCTTATCAACCCAAATCAAAGCTCTGATACTAATGCAATGCCGGAATCAGTGGACATTGGCTATTTCTCTTCCTCGTCCACAGAAGTAGAAATCAAAAATCCAAAATCGACCAGCTATTTCATTCATGATGGCAACATAGTGATTCAAAAGTTCTTTGCCGAAGGAGATCTTAAATGGGACCGGTTTTTTGAATATTCACGAATGGCATCTATTAGTGGTCAAAACTTCTTGACGCCATTGGGTGACGGCTATGAAATAAGTATTGGGAAATATCATTTGCAGTACCCAAAAAATACGTTGAGGCTGGATGACATCAGCCTTACCAACAAATCTTCTCCTGCTGAATACACTCAGCAACTGACCTTTCAAAAAGATTGGTTTGATATAAGTGCCGATGGCATTACTCTTAGTGGTGTGGATTTCAAAAGGGCATTTAGCAAGCGGGAATATAAGGCAGGAAAGGTACTTGTAGAGGGCTTAGATGCCCTGATCTATCGGGACAAGTCTGTACCACTTAATACATCTGCAGTTAAAGAGCTTCCACAGGAGATGCTGCAGAATATCAATCATTGGATCTACATTGACACACTTCATGTAAAAGGTGATATCACACACCAGATCAACCCGGTAAATACTAACGAAATAGCAGAACTGGATTTTAATGCCCTGGATGCCTCCCTGTATCATATTACTTCGGTCAAAAGCCTTGCAGATAAGCCCATGCGGCTGGTTTCAAGCGGCAAACTTGCCGGCACAGCAAATTTTGAGGCTCAGGCATTTTTCAGTGTTCAGGATCCAAAGAATCAATTCACGTTTTCCGGTCAGATTGATCAGATGCCTTTAAATGCCTTGAATAAGCTACTGAGACCTTTAGCTAATATCAATATAAAAGACGGGCATGCCGAACGCATTGGATTTAACATGATAGGCAATGATGAAATTGCTACCGGAGAGATGATTTTCCGCTACAACGATCTGAAAATCCAGATTTTGAACCCGGAAACCAATGACATGCAGGGCCTCAACCAGGAAATCAAGACTTTCTTTGCCAACACTTTTGTAATCAGACAAAACAACCCCACCTTCATCGTCTTAAAACCAGGTATCATATTTCAAAGACGTGATCCTTCTCGTGTGATCTTTCACTATTGGGGTGAAGCATTATTGAGTGGAGCAGTCAGCAGTGTAGGTATCAATAAGAGTAAAAAAGACGAAAGAAGGTATGACAAAGAGCTTGAAGAGAGAGCAGATAGATAACCTGAATTTTTATACTGCAACTAATGTTACAAACCAGGGATTACCCAAACCGTAAACTTGCATAGAATAAAACATAAATTATGGCTACAGTAAATCTGACAACACAACTTTTCAAGGAAAAAGTCTTCGATTATACCAAAGAGAAAGAATGGAATTATACGGGTGAGAAACCTGCCATCATAGATTTTTATGCAGACTGGTGTGGACCCTGTAAAATGGTTGCCCCTATTTTCGAGGAGCTATCCAATGATTACCCTGACATCCAGATCTATAAGGTTGACACAGAAGCTGAGCAAGAGCTTGCAGCAGTTTTTGGCATTCGCAGTATTCCCAGTATTCTCTTTATCCCCAAAGGCAAGCAACCCATGATGCAAACCGGTGCACTTCCAAAAAACGTGCTTGAACAGGTAATCAAAGAGGAATTATTACCCTCAAATGGATTGGTTAAATAAATTTCAGCATAGAGGAACTTAGGCGTATTTTCCGCTATGCCTCCAGTGGTGCCCAATAAGTACAGGATCCATCAACTTCTACCGGACCTTTAAACAGGCTACATCCACCGCAGGATTCATCAGGTCTGGGAGGAAGGAAAAGTTTGCAATCCTTACATTTTTTCAATGGGTCGCTGGCCTGGGTTTCATAGGCAAACTGTTCGCGTTTGGCCAGTTCAGTTTCACTCACTTGAGAAAGATCCTGGCAGGATTTAAACTGGTACTCCTTTTTCTTTTCCGAAGAAGAACAGGCCGAAATCATCCAGGCTGCACCCATTAGCGAAAATGATGAATTAAGGCTCTGGTGGAAAAATGCTCTACGGTTGATGTTTGATTTCATGAAATTTAATGGTCGGGTAAATCTTTGTGATCATTCATAAAGGGACAACAAAGACTTTATCTTCTCTATTGAACTCATCTGTTCATTCTCAGCAATAGCCGTGATCCTTTTGGCTTTGTCTGATCCTGAATCTTGCCGCTGAAATCCCTTAAACAGGTTCTTGACTACCGGATCCAATATTTCAGTTTCATTAGCAAATGGTCCCTGTTGCAAGAAATTCAAAAAGCTTTTGACCTCATCTGGATCATTTTTCGCTCCAACGATAAAACCAAAGTGCTCAACAAAATCCATTGAGCCATTTTCAGGATTGTCAAAATAACCTGTACTTACCAGCAGGTCAAAAAAGCTTTTTGAAGAACCAGCCTCCGAACTAAGCATGGCCCACACAAACCACTGGTTTGATCCAAAACGAACAAGTATATCAGCCATGGCTTCTTCCACTTCCCTGCCCTGGTAGTTACCCAGACTAAGTGCCACCTGAAATGCTACACCAGCATCAGGATCTTTGGTCAATGGAAGTATCATCTCCTTTCCATTGTCTTCTTTTTCTGCCAGGATCACACCGGCATTCCTGATCCCAAGCTCCGAATCGTTTAATGCTAGTTTGATATCATCCGTGTTCAAAGCATTCAATCCCTCTAAAGCATAGAAAGCTCGAATTCTGGCTTTTGGGTTTTCACTGTCATGAAATAAAGCTCGAAGCTCCGGAACAATGCTATTATCCTGTCTCTCCAGGATCAGCCGCTGACCTGTTTCGCGGTGCCATCCATTGGGGTGTGTCAGCAATTTTACCAGGTCTGAGCTCCTGGCTTGTGAAAGTGATACTTTTGAGTCTGACACCTGTGCTCCTATGGGCTGAATGCGATAAATGCGACCGTGCTCGCTTCCATACATGAAATCCATCTCTTCTTTGAGATCTTCAGGAATGGATAATGGCGTCTCAATATGTTGTCGATAATAGTCCAGTACATAGAGCATGCCATCTGGGCCCTGGGCAAAATTTGTGGGTCGGAACCAGGAATCAGTTGAAGCCAAAAACTCCTGGTCTTGCTCTCCTTCGGCCCTTTGTGCGATTAAAGCAGGACTGGAATTACTCAAAGTAAGTACGTCCCGATGAACCAGGTTTCCCGCAACATCACCGGTAAAAACATTCCCCATAAATTCATCACTAAATCCAGTTCCGGTATAGATTGTGCCTCCGGATGCACCGGTAAATTTATCCTCTGCATATTCCACCCGGTCCAGGTTACGTGATTGAAAGTCCTCATTTCTTCTCTTGGTTCGCTCCGCTCTCCAGTATGGTGGTGGAGTCAATTGGTACATCTCCAACTCGTGATCTGAGATATTCTCGGAAGTCCTGAATGAAGGCAGGTATTCATGGCGATGCCAG
>JAHCMM010000113.1 GCA_019192515.1 Cyclobacteriaceae bacterium SS2 | reverse complement strand
AGTCGAAATCTATGTTGTGTCTTTATGCTTCCATAGGTATCAGTAATATCTAATTCCTGATACGGCCGATACTCAACCCTTGATCTTACACCATCCTGATGAAAAGTGAGGAATGCAAATCCAGCGGTGGTTCTAATGTTGCTATTCCATTGGTACTCAAGTCCTGACCGAAATACCATCTGTGATAGATCACTCATTTGCTCTCTGTATCTGATACCCATATCAGTTTGAATGGCCCAATGGTTAGCTATCTGAAGGGTATTGTAATATTGAAACCACTGTTGGTTCCCCGTATTCACTTGTTTTTGTCCATATGACAGCGCTGAAACGATCAGGAAAAAGTAGACCCAAATTGCAAATCCTGTAACTCTCATACTTTACTAACCGAAAATCCACGCAAAAGTCATAGAAAAATGGTTGACTTAAATCATCCTGAGATATTAGNGCAAATCATGAAATATAATGTTGATTTTCAGTCAGTTTAATAAGGTTTTTTGTTGTACTGATTGATCTGGGAGATTTGATATGGAAGGGTTGCCTATTCCGAAAACCTTTGCTAACTAGAAATATTTATGAAGTAATAAATGTAACTTTTTTTGAAAGCAGAGTCTAAATGAAATAGCTATGAATACAACTAAAAAAACCAAGTCAACCGGTGCAAAGTCAAAGAAAGCATCTGCTGGAGTAAAGTCGAAAAAGACATCTGGATCTGCGCAGAAAGTTTCTGCTGAAGAAAAGAATAAATACGAAGAGAAAATCGTAGAGGCTATTGATGGATTAGATGTGAAAATAGCTCATCTGAAAAAGGAGAGTATGAAATTGAAAGAAACGGCCAAGGCTAAAATGGATGAGCAGATTATTTTCCTTTCTAATAAGAAGGATGAGCTTCAGGTGACATTGAAAGATCTGCGTGAACATTCCGGTGAGAGGTGGCAGGAATTTAAAGAAGGTATTGAGAGGGGGCTTGTGGAGATGGAGGAAGAAGCAAAAGAATTATTTGCTGGTGTAAGGAGTGGGTTCAGGTATTTGTTTTCAAAATTCAAGAAGAAATAAAATCATAATAATGAGGTATTTTAGGATAATTTTGATCCTGCTAATTGCCCTGGTGATTGTTGTGTTTTCTGTTCAGAATGCTGAGGTAGTGGAAGTTAGGTTTTTGAGCTGGAGGCTTGAATCTTCCCGTGCGTTGATCATGTTAGTTTGTGTGGGTATTGGTTCCCTGGGTACCATTATCGCGCTTCTACCTGCAATTTTTAGTAAACGAAGAAAAACAAAGGATGATGAACACAGTTATTCCAATTGACCTGAAAAACGACTATCTTATTTCTTTTAAAGGGCTATGACTTCACAAGAAGAAGGTTTAAAGGATCAGATTTCCTTAGTACTTGACAGGTTTTACACGAGCGTCCTCAAAGAAAAGCTGTCAGAGGAAGTGAAGTTCATGAACGAGATAGTTGAGGCGGTCAATACCTTCTATGCTACTCCAGCGGTGGAACGCAATCTATTTTCCAACCTTGCTGAATATAAAGCTAAGCTTCGGGATATTATCGAAGACCGGTGGCCAATCCCTGAGGAGGATAAGGAGTTTTTGCAACAATTCGATGGGTTGGAAGAAGCCATGAATGAAATCTTCAGCTCTCTCCCATATAGCAAGGTCAAAGAGCAGAAGGAAGAGCGCTTTTTTTCACAAAAAGATGACTCCTTTTTCCTGAAAGTCATCAAACTATTCAAACGGTGCAGTTATTTCATCTCGCAAATTCCGGTGAGCATCGCTAATATTTTTAGAAAAGGTAAGCAAAAGCGACGCTATTGGAAGCACAGGATATTTGTAAGAAATCTTGCTAAATATCACTTGCAGAGCAATTTTATCCTGGATTTAAGAGATGTAGCTGATATATACTTTACCACAGTGAGTGATATGTATTTGAGTATCAAGCTGTGGGAAGAGCACCTGATCAATGTTGAAATAGGGCTTACTGAGACCCCCAAAGAAGATTTAAAGGATGACGTAGAAAAAAAGCTAAAGGGTCTGAAAAGATCATTCTCTGCAAAAATTAAAAACAAGCTGGAGGAGCTTCTCAATCAAAGGTTTGATAAATATTATAGCGACTTTGATAAGGTGGGAACGATCGAGTTTTCCAGTTCAAATATCTCTGATGAGGAGATAATCAGGGATACAGAGAAGGCAGCGAAGAGATGGGGGAGGCATAATAGAGAATGGGAGAATACCATCTATGCCTTATTTGAGGAATGGCGATCAGACCTGGAGATTTATTCACTTAGAAACTATACCAGATCTACGTTTGAGGATTATCAGGTAGCTCAATTTAAAAAATTGGTTGAGCAGATTGACCCTGAAATAGATACCATCAGGTCTTTTATTGCTGAATGTGAAGAATCTCTGAGTCACAAGTCGTTTTCGGATGACGCTACCAAAATCCTCAAGAGAGTGGGCTACCAGGCTACTAAGCGATTGGATGGTGAGCTTATTCCTAAATTAAGCGACAGACTGATCAGTCAAAACCTGGCCAATATCATAAACAAGCTGGAGCTGGAAATCAAACAGCATGTAGAAGAGCTTTCCGATGAGCATGTGATTGTGAAGACGAGAGATTACGATATACCAATCAAGAACGATGACCTGAAAAGTATATCTCCGTACGAGCTTATCGCATTTGAAGCGCTTTCGAAATTTCAGGAGGAGCTCGAAGACGTGAAGCAGGCCCTTTTCTCTACGCTGGAGACAACGAACGCTGATATTCTGGATATTGGACAAATCATTGCCTTTAGTGCTGACTCTGCAGTATCCGCAATAGAAGATGAGGCGAAGTCCAATGAGGAAGCATTAAAAGTAGCAAATGAGGGGCTAAAAAGGGCAAGAGGCAGATTAGATAAGGCACGAGAGGAGCTGGAGCAATCCCTTGTTGCAAATAGTGAAAAACTTGAAGGTGTAGTGAATACATTTTGTGAGCGTCTGATGGAGCTCACAGTGAATGAAAATGTCGGTGAGCTTCGGCTTAGAATCACCAGGGCTAAAGCGGCCAAGCAAGCGGAAGAGATTAAGGAAGAGATCCGTGAAAAAGTAAGGGCCAGAAGAAGGCACCTGATGGCTCAAATTTCGCTCTATTTCAATAGGACTGTGGCACACATTAATAGGGTTAGAGAGCGGTTTGTGCTGACGAAAAGCAGACCTGTCATCACCCGACAGATCTCAGATTTTCTGATGGAGTCACAACTTGCAATTGATAGCCTGCCACTCATCTACCGTCGGCTTTACCGCATAGAGCCACTTGAAGATCTTGAACTTTTTGAAGGGAGAATCGAGGAGTTTCAAAGGTTGCATGATGCTTTTCAAAACTGGAATCAGGGAAGATACGCGGCGACTTCCATTTTAGGAGAAAAGTGGGGTGGGCTGACGACCTTTTTGAATTATGTGGTGCAAAGGGAGAATTTTCCTTACCCAATTGTGCGATTTGCCACCAGGCAAAATATCTATGACGAGCAGGGCCTCATCCAACTGATGAAAGAGGTTTTTCAGCATAATGAATTTGAAAATTTGGATCAGGTGGTAGATTATCTGAATGCTGGTGTGAAGAGAGTTGTCATACTTGAAGATCTGCAGAATTTATACCTACGGAAGGTGGGAGGATTTGCAGCACTTCAACTGCTATTTCAATTGATCACGCGGACTTATAACAAAATCTTTTGGATTACATCAACCACACTCTATACCTGGCAGTATCTGTCCAGGACAATCCATATCAATGAGTTCTTTAGCTATGTGATTGAATTGGGGACGCTTACTGATGAGCAGATTGTCAATATTATCTGGAAGCGTAATCGGATAAGTGGATATAATATTCAGTTTGAAGTTAATGAAGAGCATACGGGAGATAAACGTTTTCAAAAGCTCACTGAAAAAGAACAGCAACTTTTACTGAAAAAAGAATACTTTTCATCCCTGAATGAGTTTGNGAAAAGCAACATAAGTCTTGCCCTGATATTTTGGTTGCTATCTACCAGGAGTGTGGACGAAAGAACCATTACCATCGGATCGTTTAAGAAGCCTGACCTGAATTTCATGTCGGTACTGTCTATGGAGAAAGTACATACACTCCATGCTCTCATCTTGCATGATGGCCTTAGTGAAGGTCAGTTGCAGGATGTACTAAACTTAACCGAGTCCTATGCAAGGTTGAACCTGCTGGCACTGGTTGAAGATGGTATAGTGATGAAAAAAGGAAAAGTTTATGTCGTGAATCCGATTATCTATCGCAATACCATTGCCATGTTGAAAGATAAAAACCTGATACACTGATGAAAAAGATACTAGTAGCCCTGATCTTTTTAGGCATGACCTGCAGCATGTCGGCGCAGCAGGCTGATTCAAGCAGTATTATAAACGATTCTGTGAAAGTGATCCAAAGTCAGATAACCAGTAAGGCTGATACGGTGACCAAAGCGTCAAATGATTTGGTGTTTTCAGTGAAGGAACCCCTGACACCTCCTTCTCTTACAGAGATCATTTCGGTACCCAAGATTTTCTGGTCAATCGTTTTTCTGTTAGCGGGTTATTTTTTGATTAAGATCATATCCAGAATTCTGGAAATTTTTGCTGAACGCAGTACCAGGTACCGTATTACCATCAAGAGTTTTATCCCGGTTGTAAAGATCATGGGTTGGATCGCCTTAATATTTATTGTAGTAGCCGGTATTTTCCAACCACCTGCTGCCACTTTATTGGCGTTCTCTGCTTCTATTGGTGTTGCGGTGGGTTTCGCTTCTCAGGATATTCTTAAGAATATTTTTGGTGGTGTAATGATCCTTTTTGATCGTCCTTTCAAATCAGGGGATAAAATCGACGTAGGAGGCTATTATGGTGAAGTAGTAGAAATTGGATTGAGGTCAACCCGTATTGTTACGCCTGATGATAACCTGGTTTCCATTCCCAACAGTGAGATCATGAACAAGTCAGTATCTAATGCCAATGCTGGGGAGGCAAACTGTCAGGTAGTTGCGGAAATCTATTTGCCAATAGATGCTGATACTGCACAATGTAGGTCTATCGCTACACAAACGGCAATGGTTTCCAGATACGTCTATTTAAACAAGCCAATTGTTATTGTATTTTCCAATGAGTTTAAAGACCGAAAGTCACTACTCAAGATGAAGATAAAAGCTTATGTGTTGGATATCAGGGATGAATTTAAGTTTAAGAGTGAGATGACAGAGGTCGTAATCAAGAAGCTTTTATCTGAAAAAATCCTACATGTGGATGATGACTTAGAGACTGCCTATAGCAGGACGTAAAGCTATTTGTAATTGATTCCGGGATCATTCATTCAGTTATATTTTATTAGGCGTATCTTCCTGAATGAAAAGTAGTGTGTAGAGGGGAACAAGCAATTTGGTTTTAATGTTCTTGCATGAGATAAATTAAAACCCAACATAAATAAAGTATGGAGCAAATAACGTTAGGATCTGGCTGTTTTTGGTGTACAGAGGCCGTTTTCTCAAGGCTAAAGGGAGTGGAGTCTGCAGTATCCGGGTATTCCGGCGGGCATAAAACAGACCCAACTTATCAGGAGGTATGTACAGGGTCTACCGGGCATGCAGAGGTAGTTCAGGTGACTTTTAATGAGAAAGTCGTGACTTTGGAAGAGATCCTTGAAGTCTTTTGGAAAACCCATGATCCCACGACCTTGAATCGACAGGGCAATGATGTTGGTACTCAATATCGTTCGGCGGTATTCTATCACAATGATAAACAGCAGGAGGTGGCGACAACGCTAAAGAATAAACTTGATGCATCAGGCGCCTGGCCTGATCCTATTGTCACTGAGATCACACCCTTTGAAAAATTTTATCCGGCAGAGGATTACCACAACAACTATTTTGAGGAGAATGGAATGCAGCCTTACTGCCAGTTTGTGGTTGCCCCCAAAGTGGAGAAGTTTAAACAGGTATTCAAAGAGAAGCTAAAATAAAAAGAGGGTACTCTTTCGAGATACCCTCCAGCCTACATAGAAAAAATACAGGTTTAACGTAAGTATGAAATCTTTCTTTGCAAGTCACGAACGTCAGCATTGACGTTTTTCTCCCTTTTAGCAACGATGGCCAGGTAGTAGGCTTCAATAGCTTGTTCTCGTTTTCCAATTGACTGGTAGAATGCACCCAATTCTTCAAGATTTTCTATAGCCTTTCTTGATTCCCAGATTTTCTTCTGCAGGTGCTTATTGTCATGCCAGAAGTTTTGTTCTTTCCCGATTACGATGGCATTGTAATATTGCTCCACTGCCATCTTGTATTGTTTTTTAGAGCTGTAATAGTCGCCTTTTATCTCATAGTTGAATGGATCGGGATTGATTTCAATAGACTTATTGATCCACTCTATTGCCTGATCAATGTTCTCATCCTTTTTGAAACATTTCTGGGCGCTTTCTGCAAGCACTTTCCAATTGCTTGAACTAGATTCTACAGCTTCTCTTGCTTTTTCCACTGTTTTACTTTCAGGGTCACTTGCGAAAGCACTCGCTGAGATGGCTACTGCAACCAGTACTGCTATGCTTGTTTTTAGATTTTTCATAATTCTTTGTTTTGAGTTTTTAACCAATGCCAATTCGATATGAGAAATCTGTACCAATTTTTTAATTCATTGATAATCAATCGTTTAGTGGTTGTAAAGGAGGGTTATTGTGTTCAAAGGAGATCAAAAGGTGATCGGGGGCGGACATTTTTGTCTGAATAAATCAAGGAAAAGGTTACATCCCTTATTATAATTTATTTTTAATTAACAATTAGTCAAATAACCGAAGCTGTTTATGGGTTGGTGGCTTTGCATCTCCAAAGACGGTTTTTCCTCCAAATCTCCAGCTGCTTTTTCTTTCATGATCAATCACATCCTGAAGATCTCCATTCGGGATGAAATCCTCTTCCATTTTTTCTGAAGCGATCGATAGTGATTGAATAGCTTTTGCCTTGTCTGTATTTCCCAGTTTTGCTCTGTCAATGGCTTTTCTCAATATGTCAATACTTTCATCATAGGTATTGGTGGGAACAGGGAAAGGATGTCCGTCTTTGCCTCCATGTGCAAAAGAGTATCTCGCTGGATCACTAAATCTGGAAGGTGTCCCGTGGATCACCTCACTTACCAGGGTCAGAGACTGTAGAGTCCTTGGTCCAAGTCCCTCAACCAACAAAAGTTCTTCAAAGTCTTTCACGGGGAGGTCATTCGCCAAAGCCAGGACAGCGCCCAGCCTTTTTAGGTCAACATCTTTATTTCTTACTTCATGATGTCGGGGCATAAAGATCTTTTTGATTTCGGTGAGCATTTTCTCGGGTTGCTCAGCAGCAATATCCAGTATGCTGGATTTTGTACAGGAAGCTTCTTTCGCGGTGAGGTTTAGAATGGATCCTTGATTATGGCCATAAACAAAGGCATGAGGAGTTTCTACATAGCTTTTCAGTTGAGAGGAGTGCCAGTGATACCTTCGTGCATATCCACTTTGTCCGTTCATTCCTTGCTGGACCACAGCCCACTCACCATCTTTAGTCACCACAAACGAATGGAGATAGATCTGGAAGCCATCCTGAATGGCAGTATTGTCCACCTTGGCTGATAGACGGCTACTTCTGACAAGCTCAGTACCGTTGAGTCCGGTTTTGTCTGCAATGACTAACAACTCATCCGGCGTCTTTCGGGAGTGTTTTCCCCTGCCACCGCACACATAGATGCCCAGATCGTTAGCCATGGGGTTGAGGGCTGACTTCAGGGCCCCCATCACGGAAGTGGTGATACCGGAAGAATGCCAGTCCATCCCCAGCACACAGCCCAGCGACTGAAACCATGCAGGATCGCTTAACCGTGTGATGACCTCAGATCTCCCGTAGTCCATGGCAATGGCTTCGATGATCGCACCCCCGAGCTTAGCCATTCGTTCCGACAGCCAGCGAGGGACACGGCCTCCATGTAGCGGTAGATCGGCATACCCTGATCTTTTCATGAGATTTACAGACTATTTAGAGATATTGATAATCAGGCCTTAGCCTATAAACTTCAACAATGTGATTAATAGTGCCAACACTGTAAAGCCAATACCCATCATCCATTGAAGAATTGAGAACCTTTGATCGATATTGGAAAATCTTTGGTCGATATAGCTTTTGAAATCTTCCATTCTGAATTCAATGATTTGCAAAAGTGCGTCAGAGGACTTTTTGCCTGCTTGCTTCTCTAAATTACGAAGTTCTTCATTCAATTGTTTAATATCCATGGCTAATTCAATTTAAGTGTTATAGGTTCTTGCGCATATTTATCTTTCATGGGGAGCTTATCCATCCAGTCCACCTCGATCATGGGATACCCGAAATCCTCCACGACTTTGCCTGTGAGTCGGTAAAATCCGCGTCCACGAAATGGAAACTTCTTGGCGACAGGAGGGAAGTTGACCGTATCGAAGACCATCCCTCGTTGATCATAGAAGGTGCCAAAGTGCATCCGTTTTCCGTCTTTGGTACTTGTATCTTTTGTAGTGACCAGGTAGCCTACCATCTCCACCTTTTTATGGAGGTTGGTCATCAGGTCTTTGGAAAAAGCGTTGCCCAGGTCCTGACTTTGTAAAAGCCTGAACGGGTCACATAGCGGGAACCCCAGCAGCTCAATCTCATCAAAGGCATCCTCATAACGATGATGGTGCAGGTTGGGGAGTTGGTAGTCTTCCGGCTCTTCATTAAAGAGATCAGGCAGGTACTGCTTATTGCTTTTCTGGCCAAAGTACAGTTGTGCTTTCCACAGCAGTTCTTTCTTGCTTTTGCCGGTGAAGCGAAAGGCACCCACCCGGATCAGTATCCGGATCTGCTCCAGTCCTACTGGTACCCTGCGAATAAAATTGTCCATACTGAGATACGGACCATTCCTTACCCGCTCCGGATAGATATGCTGGGCGATTTTGGTTTCCAGGTCCTTGAGGTGGATGAATCCTATGTAGATCCTCTTTTCATAGATGTTGGTGAAATAGTCCGAGTGGTTGATGCAGGGGGCCTCGATCTCAGCGCCCCACATGCGGGCTTCATGAAAATAGAACTCTGTCTTATAGAAGCCTCCAAAGTTATTGATCACACCCACCATAAACTCCAGTGGGTAGTGTGCCTTGAGGTAAAGGCTCTGATAGCTCTCCACGGCATAGCTGGCAGAGTGACCTTTGGAAAAGGAATACCCGGCAAAGCTCTCAATCTCATACCAGACCCTGTCTGTCACATGCTGAGGATACCCTCTTTTCTGGCAGTTGATAAAAAACTGATCTTTGACGCGCTGAAACTCGGCTCGTGACCGGTACTTTCCAGACATACCTCTCCGAAGTACATCTGCTTCTGTGAGCGTGAGTCCACCAAAATGATGGGCCACTTTGATTACATCCTCCTGGTAGACCATCACCCCATAGGTATCATCCATCAATTCGTCCATTTTAGGATGGATAGACTCGTAGCTCTTGCCTGCTTTCCGGAGATGATGCCGCTCAATGTAGGCGCGCATCATACCTGACCTGGCCACTCCCGGCCGGATGATCGAACTGGCTGCAACCAGGGTCAGGTAATCATCACATTCCAGCTTACCCAGCAGCATCCGCATGGCGGGAGACTCCACATAGAAGCAGCCCATACAATTTCCTCTTGCCAGGAGCTTTTTGATTTCTTCATCCTTCTTGAAATCATGGAACCGGTCAATGTTTTCTTTGATGCCCTGGTTCTTTTCAACCAACTCGATCGTGTCTTTGATGTGTCCCAATCCTCGCTGGCTTAGAATGTCGAACTTGTAGATGCCAATGTCTTCGGCGTTGTGCATTTCAAAATGGACAACCGGGTAACCCTTGGGTGGCAGGTCAAGGGCTGTGTACTGGTAAATCGGCTTCTCCGTGATCAGCACTCCTCCTGCATGAATGGACAGGTGGTTGGGCATCCCTTTGATCAGGTCAGCATACTGGAAGATGAGCTGGGTGGTCCGGTCGTCCTTGTACTGGTCGGGGTAGGGATAGGCCACGATTTTATCGATCTCTTCCTTTGGGAGACCAAATACTTTGCCTAGCTCCCGAATGTTGGACCTGCGTTGGTAGGTGGTATGTGTGCCGAGCAGGGCCACGTGGTTGCTGTCGTACTTCTGAAAAATGTATTCATAGATCTGGTCGCGGTCTTTCCAGGAGAAATCCATGTCGAAATCGGGTGGGGATGTTCGTTCCGGATTGAGAAACCGCTCGAAATAGAGATCCAACTCGATGGGGTCCGTATTCGTAATGTCCAGGCAGTAGGCAATCAGGCTGTTGGCTCCGCTGCCCCGTCCCACATAGGAAAAGCCCATCTCTTTGGCATGCCTGATGATGTCATAGCTGATCAGGTAGTATGCCTCGAAGTTTTTTTTTCTGATGATGTCAATCTCCCGCTCGAAGCGCTCTTCCGTAATAGCATTGACACGGCTTCCATATTTCTGAAGATATCCCTCCCTGGCTTTGGACAACAGAATCTCATGATCCTGTGCCTGGCTGGTGGTGAAATACTTTTTGTTTTTGTCAGTACCCAGCTTCAGGGTGAGCGTGCAGTCTTCCACCAGCATGGCGGCATTGCGAACAAGGTCAGGAAAGTTTTTGAATATCTTTCGGAATTCCCTCTCACTCAGCATGACCTCCGAAGGATGAGCCTGTAGATCTGCGGTTAGTTTGCTGAGTAGTGTATTTTCTCCCACAGATCGGAGTAGCCTGTGGATGTTAAAACTTCGGTTGCTGGCTGATATTCCTTGGGTATCAGGGTGGAAGGTGACTGGCTGCCAGGCTACCATTTTGTGGATGAACTTGCGATAGGGGCTCAATACAATCTTATTGAGTTCCTGCTGACGGATGCCAATCCATTCGTTCTCTCTTAACCGTTCCGGAATACTATGAATCGGATATACAATGTAAGCCTGCTCAAACTCAGGAGCCCTTTTGGGGAGCAGCTTGCTGGTTCGTTTATGAAAAGAGAGGTACCTGTTGAGTTCCTCAAATCCGTGGTTGTTGAGCGCCAGCCCAATGTATAGGAGTTTATTATTTTCCCTGAATTCGATGCCTACTCCAATATCCAGCTCCCATTCCTTGCGCTGTTCCCTGCAGATACGCAGCAATTCGATATATCCGGATGTATTGTTAATATCTGTGAGGATGAGCTTATGGATGCCATTTCTTTTAGCTTCATTGAAGAGTTCCTGAATGGAGAGCACTCCATATTGGAAGGAAAAATATGAGTGGCAGTTGAAGAACAATGGTGGTTTATATTTAATACCAAAATTACTAAATATATTAGTAATATACTAAATATAATGGTAAATAGCTTGCTGAAATTTTGGGGTACAAGTATGCGTCTTGGACATCCATAAAATGTATAACTTACTGCTACAACCTTAACCCATAGCCACTAAAGAAGATGAAACCCTACTATTATCTGGTTGTTGCATTGCTTGCATCAACACACTTCCTTTCAGCACAATCTATTCGCACCGGACTATTTGACAATATCCTGGATGTAGGAAATCCGGCAATCCCGGGAGAAACAGTCTACAATGCTACCGCTCAAACCTACGCGCTCACAGGAAGTGGTGCCAATATGTGGTTTGATAAGGATGAGTTTCAGTTTGCATATAAAAAGTTTCAGGGAGATTTTGTTTTGCGTGCTGATGTGGCATTTGAGGGAAAGGGAGTGGACCCTCACCGGAAGATTGGCTGGACAGTTCGTCCGACTCTTTCTGGTAATGGGAAACACGTGAGTGCGGTGTTGCACGGAGATGGTCTAACTTCATTCCAGTATCGGGAAGAAGTAGGAGGACAAACCATATCGATTGACTCAGTCGGAAGTTACGCTGAAGTGATTCAATTGGAGCGCAGGGGCAACCTTTACCTGATGTCGATGGCCAGGAAGGGTAACCCACTCAGGATCTTGCATCAGATGGAAATGAGTTTTCCGGATGACGTGTATGCAGGTCTCTTTATTTGCTCCCATAATCCTGCCGTGAAAGAGACGGCGATATTCTCAAATGTCAGGATTGTTAAGCCTGCACCACAGGGATTAACGCCCTACAGGGAATACATTGGAAGCAACCTGGAAGTAATGGATGTGGAGACCGGGCACAGAAAGGTTATTTACCAGGTGAAAAACCCCATCCAGGCGCCCAACTGGACATTAGATGGTCAGGCATTGATCTTTAATAGTGAGGGGAATTTATATCGATTTGATCTTGGGTCAGGACAGCCTGAAAAGATCAACCTGGGCCCAGTGAAAGGTAATAACAACGATCACGTGCTTTCCTTTGATGGAAAAGTATTGGGTATCAGTGCAAATCAACCGTCAGGTGGGGGTTCCGTGATTTATTACGCACCGATTGAGGGAAGTGATAATCCTGTGCAAGTCACTCAGGAGAGCCCATCTTATCTTCATGGATGGTCTCCTGATGGAAAGGAGGTGGTATATACAGCCCGCAGAAATGATGTATATAACCTCTACAAAAAGAACATTGAAGGAGGGAAGGAGGTCAAACTGACCGATACTCCGGGATTAGATGATGGTTCTGAATATTCGCCTGATGGAGCGTACATCTATTTCAACTCCAATAGAACCGGAACTATGCAGCTCTGGAGAATGAAGCCAAATGGGAAGAGGCCTGAACAGTTGACTTTCGATGAATTCAATAACTGGTTTCCTCACATATCTCCGGATGGAAGTAAGATCGTATTTCTATCCTATTTGCCTGAAGTGCCTTCTGGCGATCACCCATTTTACAAGCATGTTTACCTCAGGGTGATGGATGCAAACGGTGGTGAGCCCAAAGTGATCGCCTACCTTTATGGTGGTCAGGGAAGTATCAATGTGCCCTCATGGTCTCCGGACAGTAAAAAGATTGCGTTTGTTAGTAATAGCGTGATGGATTGAGTCATTAAATTTCTTATTCCTAAACACTACGGTAAATAATTGGTTTTCATTAATATTGGATTAAACAAATAAACGATTAAGACCATGCTAAAAGCTACAAGAAAAGCCAATGCTCAGTGGTTGGGCTCTGGAAAAGAAGGAAAAGGAACACTCACTACTGCCAGCGGTGTATTAGACAAGACAAAATACAGTGCCAATTCCCGGTTTGGTGATGAAAAAGGTACTAACCCGGAAGAGTTGTTGGGTGCAGCGCATGCCGGATGTTTTTCCATGAAACTGGCTTTTGTATTTCAGGAAGCAGGGTTCACTCCGGAAAGCATCGACACAGAGGCGAAAGTGATTTTTGAGGATGGAATTAAGGAGATCGTATTGACTACCAGGGTAAAGGCTCCGGGTGTAGATAAAGCTAAGTTTACCGAGATGGCCAATAATGCAAAAGAGAATTGCCCGGTATCGAAGCTTTTCAAGGCTAAGATTACTTTGGATGCTGCTTTAGTTTGATGTGCTTTTACCACAAGTGGCACAAAGGATAGAAATGAAAAGGCACATGGTCAATGTAGGTCCATGTGTCTATATGTGCTCCTGGCATACTAATGCTGTTACTATGACTAGTGCCTTTAGATCTTTTTCTCGAGGTTTTTAATTCTTGTTTGATGATCGGGATGGGTCTCTGCTGTAAAAGCCATGAAGTCAGTGATATCTTCCTTAAAGTCTTTAAAACCATCACTTAATCCCTTTACTCCGTCATTCAAATAAGCAATCTTAGTCTCTAAGTTTCTTAGACTTGATTGACATCCGTCAATAAGTTGATTAAGTTTTTTACCTCGACAATCCATTAATATCCATGCGTTTATCTAATTCCTGGATCTTTTCATGAATAAGATCTAGCTCACCTTCCTGGACTTCTTTCAATTCTTCGAAAGCCTGATCTATCAGTTTGGTATGGTCTCGCAAATACTTCATTTTAGCTTCGGTCACTAATCTGAGCTGTTCGACTTTCTTATTTAATTCTTCAATCGTCATATTTTTTCTGACTATTATATCAAATATACGGAGTAATTTCCCTTTAAGGTATTCTATTGAGGTAGAATGAAGTAGTAAGGCTACTCAGTTCCTATTCCAGTAGATCTTCAGATTCTTAGTAGCTCGTCCGGCAGCAATGATGTCTTTTTTACCGTCTCCGTTAAGGTCGGCGATGAGTAGATCCTCGGTGGCCATGCCGTTCTCATCAATCCAGTGATCATTCCAGCCCTTTCCCTGATTATCCTGTGGGGAAAATATTTTGATCCCAACCTTTCCATCATCATTGGCTTCTCGCCAGCCCACTACCACCTGGTAATTCCCGGTGCCTAACAGGTCACCAGTAGCAATGGCATGACCCTGCTTAAGATTGGATGTCNACACATTTCTTTTCATGTCGGCCCTGTTGTAAACAACCAGTTCGTTGCCATGCATAGGTTGGATTCCCACGAAAAATTTTTCACCAGCTAGCTGCCCATCTCTTATTTCTCCAAATGGGTCTCCTTTGATTGCCCAGTCACCCATGGAAGGAGAGATCCATTTATTTCCATCATAGTAGAATGGTTTGAGGCCTTCCTTGCCACCCAGGTAGATCCACTCTTCTCCCTCATCTACCACCACATCAAAATTGTGTGTAAGGTGCATCGATTCGTCGATGGTCTGAAGCTTCCAGGGCTTAGCCGGATCCGATGGCATCTCATACGCTATTACTTTTACACCTTCGCCTTCACCACCTTTGTTGCCCCGTCCATGCAAAGGGACAACCACCAGGTGATATTTATTCCCCGCCTTCACCCATTTCATGCGATGAGTAGTCGGTTCATGATGTAGCTGTATAGGCTTCCAAAGCTTTGACGGGTCTTTTGGTCTGACCAGGTAAAATACGGCTCCCGATTTTTCGGTATCGGAAGTTTCTCCAGGATTCCATTGAGCACCCACTGCCACTTCGACCTGCCCATCGCCATTGATATCTCTTGCAGCAATGCAGACATTGTCTGACTCGGTGATGTTATCTGCCATCACAAATCGTTTCCAGTCACCATTGCGGTACCATACGAATTGCTTCTTATCAGCCAGGAGAATATCAGGTTTTTTATCACCATCTACATCACCTATGGCCAGACCATATCCAATGCTTACTTCGTTGTCTATGGTTTGTGCTTCAAAGTTTGGATCTGCGGGGAAGAGAGATGTAAAGATCCAGATCAGGTTAATTATGGGTAAATGCATCATGGGTTGGTTTTAATTGAGTGTTTGAAAGTTAATGAAATTACACTTTCACTCAAGGAGCTTTATTAAAATAGATCCAACCAGGTTTTTACTTTGCCAGTGCTACTGTAATATAATATCACCATCAATATTTAGCTTTCTATGCAATTTCCTGGCAATGTCCATGGTAATATCACGCTTGCCACCAAGGTATTCGCTGATTCTGCTCTTGGGAACACCCAGTTTTTCTGCCAGGTCAGATTGTTTCAACCCCATTTCGTACATTCTCAGTTTAATGACATCCAGTAAAGATGGTGTTTGAATTTTATAGTGCTTGTCTTCGTAACTCGCAACTAACTCAGATAACCTGTCTAGCATGACAAATTCTGGATTGTCATAGCTGTGATTGTCACCAACCTTGACCAAAAGCTCCTCTATTTTCATGAGAGCCTCTTCATATTGTTGATTGGTTCTTACTTCTTTCATCATTAAATATTTTTAACATCTATTTTATCGTACTCTGCATGCGTCCCGATCCATCGGATATATAGCTTATGAGAAACATAGATTACAATAGCAATCAGCCGATAATCATTACCCTTTATATTAAATACGACTCTATTATTTCCGACATAATCGGTACTAGGGAAATCTTCTTTTAATTCATTTAAGTTTTCCCAACTAAATTTTGAAACTTTTTTGTACCACTCTTCCAGAGCAACTTTCGCATTTATATTCTTAGCATAATAATCAATGATCTTTTTCTTGCTCACTACTCTCATCTGCAAAGTAAGTTACATATTTTGTAATTAAGGTATAATATATGTATCATTTCTTCTCTTCACCTCTTCGAAAACATATTGTTGTCCATCATGATCCTTTTATCCATGCCCAGGGCTGCTGCCCGGGTGACTTTGTCTACCCCGTGTTTTTTCTTAATGGTGTCCAGGGCCTGGAAGAGCCGGATGCTTTCCTCGGTGTCTTCAAACAGGTTGATCTGGTAGTTGCCGTGCACCAGGTGGCTGAGGCGAACCCCCACCAGCCGGAGGAGCATCCTGCGCGTATAGAGTTTGTCGAACAGGTCAAAGACTTCTTTGATGATGACCGGGTCTGAGGAGGTGTAGGGGACATGGCGCTGCTTGGTCTCAGTGTCGAAGTTGGCGTACCGGATCTTTACCGTGACACATGAGGTGAGCTTTTGCTCTTTGCGGAGCTTATGACAAAGCTTTTCTACCATGGCCAGCAGGAGTACTTTCATCTTCTTTACGTCGATGGAGTCCTGGCCGAAGGTACATTCCGTAGAGATGGATTTTTGTTCACTGTAAGGCTCCACCGGAGAGTGATCAATGCCATTGGCTTTGTGCCATAGTGCCCGCCCATTGATACCAAAAGCTTTTTCCAGCATCTTCACCGGCATATCCCTCAGGGTGTGGACGTGTGTTATTCCCATGTCCACAAGAAACTGAGTGGTTTTTTCTCCCACCATGGGGATCTTACTCACATGGAGTGGGCCCAGAAAGTCCCGCTCATTGCCAGGTTCTACCCATTTCTGTCCGTTAGGCTTGTATTCTCCGGTAGCCACTTTAGAGACCAGCTTATTGATAGATAGTCCCATCGAGATAGGAAGTCCGGTATTCTTGATGATCTTCTTTCGTAGTTCGACGGACCACTGGAAGGTATTGAAGAACCGATCCATGCCACTGACATCCACATAGAACTCGTCGATGGAAGATTTTTCAAATAGGGGAGCATCTTCCCTGATAATATCTGTGACCAGTCGTGATTGGTAGCTATAAGCCTCCATATCGCCGGAGATCACCTTGGCATCAGGGCATAGCCGAAGGGCCATCCGGGTGGGCATGGCTGAGTGGACACCAAACTTGCGGGCTTCGTAGCTACAGGAGGCCACGACCCCACGTCCGCCACTGCCTCCAATGATCAGTGGAATCCCCTTGAGACGTTCATCTCTCAGGCACTCCACTGATACAAAGAAGGCATCCAGGTCCAGGTGGATGATGGCTCGGTTTGTAGGTTTCGATAGCATCGAGCTACCGAAAAATAGACCTGGTGGGTGGTGGTTTATATTTGTAGAATACAGCATACAGGAGACAGTATACAGGAGTGTGTCAATATTTTAATCAGGGGATGGTCTTTCGGATCGTCTTGATATAAGCGAATAGCAGTTTGCTTATTTCTTCAGACTGACTGTTTAATTTATCAGCTGTTTCTAAATAAGATAGGTCCTGGGCGAGTATCAAATAATACTTGCATTCTTCCAGAGAACCTTCAGCTGTGTTAAAAAACCTGATTTTATCTCTTAAACCATATTTCTTATAACCTTCTGAAATATTTGCAGCAACTGAGATAGCAGATCTCCTGAGTTGACTGGTCAGGCCATAAATTTCTTCCTTTGGAAAATCCTTTGTCACTTTATAGGTCTCAAGGACAAACTCATGAGCTTTTCTCCATACTATTAAGTCCCTAAATGATTTGCTAGGTAGTCTACTGACTTCTGTATCCTGTATCCTGTATTCTTCCATATTTCTGCTAAATAAATTAGTATCCTCTTGCTTTTTACTAAAAATGTGATCAAATTTACTAAATAAAGTAGAATGATATGCAGGAAATTGCTAATAATTTTAGGATAAAAGATCTGATCACGGTGGATGCAGATGTTGCCTTTGATGATGATTATAAACTGAAGATCAATTCGAAAAAGCTGAAGTCAGGAAAGTGCCAGGTGAAGTTCTCAGCCATCGTGAGGGAGCGAAAGGATCTGTATGGCTATGTGCTGGTAGATGCCGAGCAAACGCTGAAAGATGTGGTGGTGAGCATCAAAGAGAAGCTTCATACCATACACCAGACCAGGGATTTTCATAATTTGCACCTGTATTCTATCGGTAAGTCGGGTCACGAAGACATGAATTTTCTGATATTTGACTAAATAAGCAATTGAAATGAGTATTTCTGAGAATATTAAGTACCTAAGGAAGCAGGCAGGCTATACCCAGGAGCAATTTGCCAATGAAGTGGGCATCAAAAGATCTCTTGTAGGGGCCTACGAAGAGGGGAGAGCAGAGCCACGACTACAGACCTTGCAGAAGATCGGAGAAGTGCTGAATGTGACTACTGATGCCTTGATTGTCAAAGACCTAACAAAGGATGACCCGAAGAAATATCAAAAGGAGAAAATTAAGATCCTGTCTATTACGGTAGATAAAGAAGATAAAGAAAATATTGAGCTGATCCCACAGAAGGCTGCTGCAGGTTACCTCAATGGCTATGCAGATCCGGAATATCTCTCTGAGCTTCCCCGGTTCAACCTGCCTATGTTGCCACCAAATGCGACCTACAGAGCATTTGAGATATCAGGAGATTCCATGCTTCCGCTACCTTCAGGGGCTATTGTCATTGGAAAGTATATAGAGTCTATCCAGGACATCAAAAACGGTAAAACCTATGTGCTACTGACCAATAAGGAAGGGATTGTTTACAAGAGAGTCTTCAACTATATTGAAGAGAAAGGAAAGCTTTTTCTCGTTTCTGATAATAAGTACTATTCAGCATACGAACTTGATCCTGCTGATCTGATGGAAATTTGGGAAGCCAAAGCATTCATCAGCGTAGAGTTTCCAGATGCTGAATCCGCTACCGAATTATCGCTTGATAAGCTGGCTGGAATGGTCATGAGCTTGCAGGAAGAAGTAAAGCAATTGAAAAAGTAGTTTTGGATAAATGTAAAGAATAGTTTACATTTAGTAAATTATAATTTACAGATATGAATAAATCCTTTAGTTCTGCTTTTTTCTATTCATTTTATGCCCGATATGTTGGGTTTGTACTTATAGTGCTTGGCACCATCATTTTTATTCATCGCATAGTTTCCTATGATATTATAGATGTAGCCGGGTTTAGCTTTCCAGTGGCAATAGGGCTCATTTTCATCTTTTTTTCCAGGGAAAGGAATTTTGATGAGCGTTTGGTCTATTTAAAATTTAAATCCCTGGCGATATCAATTCCAATTATTACGGCGCTGACATCAGTAATCAACTACTTTCATAATTTTAGTGGGTATTCTATTGATACGGATTCATGGTATTCTATCTCTGCATTTGAGTATCTATCCTCAGTATTGATTCTTGCATTGTGCCTGTTTCATTTTTATAAATGGAATGTGTAGTTGAGGAATCTTATCAAAGTAGAACGTGCTAAAAAGGATCTGACACAGGCTGATCTCGCAGAAAAAGTTGGTGTATCCAGGCAAACAATTAATGCCATTGAGAAAGGTAAATTTGTACCATCAACTTTATTGGCTTTGAAAATTGCTCAGGTATTTGAGACGGAAGTGGAGAATATTTTCATTTTAGAAGCTGACGACTGGATTACCTGATACAGTTCTCAATAAAATCCATTTGCTTTGCATCTTGCTGCATAATCATTCTGTTGATTGAGAAACCTAACNTTCTTCTTTTTTGGAATTGTTTTGAGTTTCAATTCCATTGCTCAGACTACCATTGTTTCGGGTAAGGTAACCGAGGTCACAACCGGAACTCCTGTTCCGTTTGCAAACGTCATCTTCACAGGTACATCAGAGGGTGCTACAACTGATTTTGATGGGAATTTTTCCATCACCACAAAATTGCCGGTAGACTCTGTTGAAGTCAGATATATCGGTTATATCAAACGAGTGAAACCCCTGATAAGAGGACAGGAGCAGGTCATCAATTTTCAGTTGGAAGAAGACCTGCTCACTTTGGGAGAGGTGGTTGTTTATGCAGGAGAAAATCCTGCATTTGAGATCCTGCGGAGAGTCAGCAAGAATAAGAATAAGAACGATCCAAGGGCTTTGGAGGCCTATGAGTATGAAGGTTATACTAAGATTGAGTTTGACATAGATCAGATCGGGGAAAAGCTGAAGGGCCGGAAAATTATGAATAGGATTACCCAGATCCTCGACAGCGCCGAACAGATAGCAGGTGATGATGGACAGCCGATCATGCCGGTGTTCCTTTCAGAAGCCATATCACGGTTTTATTATAAAAAGAATCCAACTTTCAGACATGAAGAGATTCTCAAGACAAAAGTCCATGGGATAGGAATTACCGATGGAACACTCACCTCCCAGGTTNTCGGGGCATCCTTTCAACAATATAATTTCTATCAAAACNGGTTAAATATCGTCAGCAAGGAATTCGTTTCTCCCATCGCTGATGGTGGGAGAATATACTATGAATATGATCTGATAGACAGTTTATGGCTTGATGGTGATTTTTGTTATCGTATTGATTTCTTACCAAAGCGCGATCAGGATCTGGCTTTTCGGGGTAGCATGTGGATCACGAGAGAAGATTATGCACTGAAAAGAATCGACGCCACAGTACCCAGGTCTGCCAATCTTAATTTCGTAGACAGGTTGAAGATCCAGGAAGATTTAATTAAGACATCTGCCGGCCCCTGGCTGCCACACAAAACCAGGGTAGTAGTAGATATGATTGAGTTGACCAGGTCATCTCCAAGCATCATTGCCAAGTTTTATGTCTCTACTGCAGATCACATTGTAAACCANCCAAAAGACAATAAGTTTTACCAGAATCCGGTGACTTTTGATGACTGGGAGATAGAGCGTGATGATTCCTATTGGGCCAAAAACCGGCATGATTCCCTTACTTCCACTGAAGTGGCTGTATTCAAAATGATCGATACGCTGAAACAGGTCCCAATTATTAAGCTGGGAATGGATGCAGGTAAGTTTGCTTTTAATGGCTACCACAAAATGGGAAAGGTTGAGCTCGGTCCTTACACCACCTTTTTAGGCAAAAATGATATCGAAGGTTGGAGGCCAGGAATTGGGCTAAGGAGTTCTATCGACTTCAGTAAAGACTGGGTAGTCGGGGGGCACGTAGGATATGGGTTTGATGATGAAAGGTGGAAATACCGTTTGTATTTGGAAAGGATTTTAAGTCGTAAAAAATGGTCAACCCTTCGATTTGAGCATCAGAGAGAAATTGAGCAGGTCTGGGTACTCAATGATGATTTTGAGCCTTTCAGTTTCCTCTATACACTTAGCCGGTTTGGAACACTCTACAATCCATTTTTAATTGACAACTACAATGT
>JAHCMM010000112.1 GCA_019192515.1 Cyclobacteriaceae bacterium SS2 | reverse complement strand
GTAATCTGTAATCTCCACTGAGTTGGTCCACCATTCAAGCACACAGTCCACAGAAAAAAACGGTCAACCTTATTTATGCATCATTATCATCACTCCTGTATACTGTATACTGTATACTGTATACTGTATTCTATATTCTAATCTAATATCTTTACCGCATGATCCGTCCCATCCTATTTATTCTGCTGGTCTTTCCATGCCTGGCCCACTCCCAATACACTCTCACCGGTCCACGAGGCATGGTGAATGTACCGCATGCCGAAGTGCTGGAAGATGAAACTTTCATGTTTGGGATACATACTAATGATGAAGCATACCAACTTCTAAAATACGGTGAAGATGGACCAACAGGTAATGAATATATCTCTGCATTGACATTTGGTTTTTTAGAGCGGTTTAACCTTACGCTCATGCTTTCAAGAATTTTTGGTGATCCGATGCAAAGAGTTGGTGAAAAAGCCAGTATAGGGGACCGAAGTATGCAGATGACGATTTTGATGTTTAAGGAACGGAAGTATTCTCCATCGATTGTGATAAATATTACTGACCCGTTTTATAGTACAAATCAGTTTCTAACTGGAAATCATATTTTGGCTTCGAAGACCCTTGAATTAGGGAAAGATCACAAGGTAAAAGGAACGCTTGGATACGGCATTCCTTATTTGATGGTGTTTTCCGGTCAGGAAAAAAGAGCCCTTGTCGAGAAAGAAAGCCCTTATCTGACCCATCTTTTTGGTGGAGTCTCCTATAAGTATCTGCCTGCCAACCTTCAGGTTTCTCTCGAATACGATGGATGGAACGTAAATAGCGGATTAGGTTTTACACTCTGGGAACGCCTATCCCTCCAGGCCTACCTCCAGGGTATGAAACACCCCGGGCTTGGCATCAACTATGTCGGTACGATCCATTAGCGTATTCAGATCAACAAATCAACGAAGAAGCACCCTACACAGACAACACAACCAATAGATAACGAGGTCAACCAATATTGGGTACACACCATTCTGAATTCTGATTCCTGCATTCTTTAAATAAAATGTCTAGGCAAGCAATGTGAAAAACAAGCATCTCAATGTCACCCTGAACGCAGCGAAGCGGAGTGAATGGATCTTAGCCCACATGAAACGTACATGTTCTAACCACCGCTCCTTTCTTACACGTTTCTAGTAGAGGATCCCGCAGAGGACGCTGTGTTTAGAAAAAGGAGATATATACACCCTTATTTCTGATTTCTATCCCACAGCACCCCCCTTAAATCCCCTAAAGGGGTCCCACCGCACCTTTCCTTACACNGATTCTGTAGAGTCTCCTTAGGAACTCTGGGTTAGCCTAGTATTCTACCATGCACACACCATTCTGATTACTGATTACTGATTACTGACTTCTATTCTGTCTCCTGCTTGCCCGCCGAAGCAATAGGCGAAGGAGGGTCTCCTGTATGCTGTCTCCTGTCTCCTGTATTCTGTATTCTGTCTCCTATAAAATCAGCTCCCAGTCAACCGTTTACTCACATGATCAAACGGATCGTGAGGCCGTCGGTCGAGCTCTTCGAAGGTGGAATTGTTGCTGATAAACTCAGGAACCATTTTCTTCATTTGACTTACAAGGGCTTTCTCATTGCCTGCCAGGAGAGCGTCAAGAAGTAGCCCACATCCGTCATTGATCTTCTGATGATTATGCTTCCTCACTTTGGCAATATTGATCTTAGGGTGGTGGGTCTCAATAGAGTTTTCATCACTACTCAGCACTTCCTCGTAGAGCTTTTCACCCGGACGTAATCCGACTGTCTTGATAGCTATCTCATGTTCTGAGTAACCACTTAATCGGATCATCTTTTTTGCCAGATCAATAATCTTGACCGGTTCACCCATATCGAAAACATATATTTCCCCTCCATTTCCCATTGCTCCTGCCTCAAGCACAAGCTCGCACGCTTCAGGAATGGTCATAAAATACCGGGTAACACGTGGGTCAGTAATCGTAATGGGACCACCTCGCTCAATTTGTTTTTTGAAAAGTGGAACAACTGAGCCATTCGATCCTAAGACATTTCCAAAGCGGGTGGTGATAAACTTTGTTTTATTCGTTTCGGTCTGCTGTCTCGACTGACAATACATCTCAGCAATACGTTTGGAGGCACCCATTATATTAGTTGGGTTTACAGCCTTGTCAGTAGAAACAAGTACAAAACTATCTGCCTGATGCTGAACAGCTAAATCCACAATATTTTTTGTTCCTAATACATTTACTTNTACTGCCTCAGATGGGTTTAATTCCATTAATGGAACATGTTTGTATGCAGCTGCATGATATACCACATTTGGGCGATGTAGCTCGAAGATGCGCTCTGTTCGTACCTGGTTGCATACATCACAAACGTAAGGAGTAACCCTATCTTTAACAATTCCATTAAATCTATTTTCCAGGTCATTTACTAATTCATAGAGTGCACTCTCAGCCTGATCAATAAGGATTAGTTGTTTAGGCTTATAGAACAGTAACTGTCGCGATATTTCACTCCCGATAGAACCTGCTGCACCAGTTACCATGACAATCTGATCAGTTACCTGTGCTTTAACATTTTTATGGTCGAGTCTTATTTCATCCCGCTCTAGTAATTCTTCGATTCGGATATTTCGAATCTGATTGGTACTCAATTCACCATCCATCCATTGGCTGGTAGATGGAATATCTTTGATAATCACATCCATATCCAGGAAAAAATCAACAATCGCTCGTTTCTTGGGAGCAGGGATATTTTGGATGGCAATGATTACTTCAGCAATATTCAACTGCTTCAGTAGGTAATTGGTGATGGTTTTCTTCGCAAATACGGGTACTCCTTCGAGTTTTTTGCCCACCTTGGATGGGTTATCATCAATAAAACCAGCCACTTTGAATTTATAACGGTCATCCTGCTCTAAGGCATTTTTGGTAATCAATCCGGATTTTCCGGCACCATAGATCATGACCTGCCTGGGCTCAGTCTTTCTTCTGACAACGTTGAAATAGAATGACTTGATGAAGAACCGAATACTGATCATACTGAATGTAATAACCAGGAAATGGATGATCAGGATGGAGTACGGTAGGCGGTAGGTTGAAACAATTCCGTAAAGATCACTTACTATATTGATGACTAAGTATATTCCGGAAGCTGATGATGTAGCAAAAAGAATGTGCTCCACATCCCTAAGACTGGTATGGCGAATGATCCCGGAGTAAGGTCTGAAAATAAGAAATCCAAGAAGATAAAAGAGGGAAGTTACCAAGAGCTGATCACCCATAGAATGACCACTCATAGCTTCAATATTGAAATTGAAACGAATGGCATAGGCCAATACGAAACTGATAATAACCAGAGAAAGATCAATGACTAAAATGACCCATCTGGATACCAGGCGATTGGCATAGTGATTTAAGACTTTTCTTAGCAATGGTTCTTCTTAACAAGTCAAAGGTAGTGATCAAAATAGAAATAAAGGAATAAAAAATTGTAAAAAAAGCCTAAAGGCCTTTAGTTTACCTTATTTTATTGTTTGCAAAAGTACGATTATCCGCTTACCAAAACGACACTTATTATTTTAAAATAATATTAAATTAATAGCGTTGGTAATTTCTTATTGCAAAAATCATTTTTCCTTAAGTATGATTTTAGCGATTTTCGGTCTTATTTAAAGATAAACATAGTTTTCCACATTTCAATCAGGATTGTTAAGATTAAAATAATTCACGCAACCCTTGTCTGGTTAAAAACGAGTAGTAAATTTACTCGATTATGAATGGTTTAGGAGATTGGTATGTACTTTACACCAGGGCGAGAAATGAGAAGAAGGTCGCACAACGGTTGAGTACGCACTACGAGGTGTACTGCCCGTTAGTATCCACCGTTCGGCAATGGAGTGATCGAAAAAAGAAGGTAAGTGAGCCTCTTTTTAAGTCTTATGTGTTCGTACGAGTGAGTGAATTTGAGCGACAGGATGTATTGAAGACACCCGGTGTGGTCTGTTACATTTACTGGCTGGGGAAACCAGCCCGGGTACGAGAAGAAGAGATCAATGCCATCAAAATATTTACTGAAGAAACCGAAAGCGCTGATGTGCTTTCAATAGAATATAATGACACGGTACACATCGACTGGGGCTTGTTCAAGGGCCAGGAAGGAAAATTCCTCGCCCGACAGGGAGACCACCTGATTTTATTGGTAGAATCCCTAGGCCAGCTCATAAAAGCAGAGGTACCCGTTCGCTACGCGAGGACTGCCGGTTAAATACCGGCGTTCAGACATTCAGACAGCCTTATGAAGTTAATCTGTCTGAATTATCGGAAAGTCCGACTGTCTGAAAATCCGAATACCCAGTTACTACCATGTGACTTACGAGGCGGAGCTGTATCCGAGCGGAGCGAGGGTAGGATATTCGGACACTGGAGGTTCCGATTTTCGGACAGTTGGCTTATTCATATTGATTGCTTAAATCATTGATTTACCAAATGTCTGAAATACTTGATAGTCCGAACATCTGAACTTTTCGATCATCCGACTGTCTGAATCCGAATATCAGAATCATCGGAACATCAATTATCATAATCATGAAGCACAACTTCGAAAAGCTTACAATTTGGAAAGATGCAGTGGATTTAGCAGTAAAAGTCATTATGAGTGTAAAAGATTCAACCAATTACTCACTAAAAGATCAATTAACTAGATCATCAGTTTCGGTACCGAGCAATATTGCTGAAGGATGTGAACGACAGACTGAGAAAGAATTCTCAAGATACCTGTCGATTGCTGGTGGTAGTTCTGGCGAAGTCAGAACCTAGTTAATTATTGCCAGTAGAATTGGAATGATTGACAAAGATTTTTCTGAAAACGTAGTCGAAGACTATAGAAAACTCTCTGCTAAGATCTATGCTTTCAAAAACAAAATAAACTCCTGATCCCAGTACGATTTATAGGATTATCGTCCGACTGTCTGACCGTCAGAAAATCGGAAAGTCGGAATGTCCGAATGTCCGAATGTCGGACCTGTCAACCGGAGCTTTAGCGTAGGTTGAACATCCATGCTCGACACCCTAATCACATCCAAAACCCGTATCAAACTCCTGTTGAAGTTCTTTCTCAACCCGGAGAGCCGGGCCTATCTCCGGGCCATGGCCACAGAGTTTGACGAGAGCACAAACGCCATCCGCCTGGAGCTAAATCGGTTTGAAGCAGCAGGTATGCTGGAGTCAACTAGTGAGGGTAACAGAAAGATCTTTAGAGCGAATGTGAGTCATCCACTGTATCAGGAAGTGAGAAGCATCCTGCTTAAGTATGTAGGGATCGACCAGGTAATCGAAAGGATAGTAACCAAGCTAGGCGATGTCCGTGAAGTTTACCTCACCGGTGACTTCGCCAGAGGTAAAAGCTCTGATGTAATCGATATCCTGATCGTTGGAAATATTGACAAGGCCTATTTACTCCAATTGGTAGAGCGAACCGAGCAGGTAATTAAAAAGAAAGTCCGCCACCTTGTCTACTCCCCGGCAGAGTTCGAAGCCATGGAGCTCGACAAAGAAGAGAATCTGTTGATATGGAATGGATGAGTAGAATACAGAAGACAGGAGACAGTATACAGGAGTAAGGAGGACTCCGATTCATGATTTTGGATAGGATAACATCTTTTATTTCGAAATTCATTTCTCTTGTAAGTAAGAAATCCCCCTTTACCAAAGGGGGGCAGGGGGGATTAATTGAAGGAATGATCCACAATACAATTCTCGAATTCTTTTCTCTGAGACTGCAATAGAAGGAAATAGAAGAACCATCATCGTGAGCGATCTTGGATTATTACATAGAAACAAATTCTGCGAAAATCTCCTGTATACTGTCTACTGTATTCTGTTAGAATTTATTCCTGTATACTTTCCCGAAAACATAAATACCATTGCATAAAATAGGCATTCTAGGTCTCGGCTACGTCGGCCTCCCCCTCGCAGTCGCCTTCGCTGAAAAGTACAAGGTGATGGGCTTTGACATCAAAGCTAAGCGGATCCAGGAACTCACCAAGGGCAATGACAATACCCTTGAAGTTTCGGATGAGGAGCTAAAGTCCGTAATTGAAACAGGAAACTTGTCTTTTACCTCTGAAGTGAAAGATATTAAAGAATGCAATGTCTTTATCATCACGGTCCCCACCCCAACGGACAAAAACAATCGTCCGGTTTTCACTCCCCTGATCAAAGCCAGTGAAACCGTCAGTCAAGTACTCAAAAAAGGAGACATCGTGATCTATGAGTCGACGGTATACCCGGGTGTGACAGAAGAAATATGTGTACCGGTGCTGGAGCAGGGATCCGGACTGGTTTTTAACCAGGACTTCTATGCAGGCTATTCCCCTGAACGGATCAACCCTGGAGATAAGGAACACACTGTCAAGAAGATCTTAAAAGTAACCTCGGGATCCACACCGGAAATAGCTGATAAAGTGGACGCACTTTATGCTAGTGTGATCACGGCAGGCACCTACAAAGCCAGCTCCATCAAAGTGGCTGAAGCCGCCAAAGTAATTGAAAACAGCCAGCGCGATATCAACGTGGCTTTTGTGAACGAACTCGCGAAGATCTTTAACCTGATCGGGATCGACACCAAAGAAGTTCTGGAAGCAGCAGGCACCAAATGGAATTTCCTGCCCTTCCGGCCCGGCCTTGTCGGCGGGCATTGTATTGGTGTTGATCCGTTTTACCTGGCGCAGAAAGCCCAGGAGCTGGGCTACCATCCGGAGATCATCCTGGCAGGACGAAGACTTAATGACAGCATGGGCTCCTTCGTAGCAGAGCAGACCGTAAAGCTCATGGTGAAACAAGACATCCGCGTGAAAGAAGCCAGGGTGCTTGTCCTGGGTATCACCTTCAAGGAAAATTGCCCCGACATCCGCAATACCCGTGTCATCGACATCATCCGCGAGCTACAGGATTATTCATTACAAGTAGACATCTACGATCCCTGGGCTAGCAATGAGGAGGTACAAGAGGAATTTGGTTTATCCCTGATTGCAAATCCTGTTGGGCCTTACGATGCCATCATTCTCGCCGTCGCCCACCAGAAATTCGAATCACTAGATATCCCAACACTCAAGAAAAAAGACGGTGTGGTGTATGACGTGAAAGGAGTCCTGGACAGAGCATTGATTAATGGAAGATTATGATCTTAACAGTCAATCACTTAAGCGATGGAGAAACGATAAATTTTCCCGTCATTCTGAATGCAGCGAAGCAGAATGAAGAATCTTGTTTTTTGTAAAGTAATTCGATATCATCAAAAGGTTTACTACCAGCAGTGTCTCCCACAAGTTGGCGTGGATACTGTGTTAAAAAGAAGCTATGGCTGAGTTATGTCGCTTCTATGGAATTATCATTTACATGTATGGGTTTGATCATAATCCACCCCACTTCCATTTTATCTATGGGGATTTTGAATGTATTATGTATTTAGATGGTTATATTGTAGAAGGAAAAGCACCTAGTAAGGTCATTAAAAAAGTAGAGAAGTGGCTAGAATCCATAATGAAGAACTTCTTCAAGCCTGGGACCTTGCTAAAAGGGGTGAAACTATACCAAAAATTGATCCTTTATGATTAGAGTCACAGATGTAGAATATATTCAGGGTTATATGTTAGATCTCACGTTTAACAACGGAGAAATTTACCGTGTCGACTTAATTGAATTAAGTAAAAAACCTGCCTATTCTAAGCTCAAATCCAAGGAATATTTTAAGCAATTTGGTTTGGTTAGAGGTACCCTTGAATGGATGGATAACCTGGAAGTAGCTCCTGAATTTTTATATGATCTTGCGCTTTCACAATCTTCAAAAAAATCCATGAAAGCTTAGGTGTTATACGACTGTTGTAGAATATAAACAACTCCAAAAAGAAATCTCCCTTTTCAAAGGTCAGGCGGGGGGGGTAATCGAAGGAACGATTCAACAAGACAATTCTTGGATTCTCCTCATCGAGACTGCAATTAGAAAGTAAATAGAAGAACCATCATCGTGAGCGATCTTGAATTATTAAATAGAAACAAAATCAGCGAAAATCTACTGATTTCTGATTTCCTGCCCGCCGGCAGGCAGGCTGTCTTCTGATTTCTAATCCAGGGGGATTAATTGAATGAATGATCCACAACACAATTCTCAGATTCTTCTCAGTGAGAATGCAACAGAAAGCAAATAGAAGAACCATCAATCGTGAGAAAACGTACACTATTACACTGAAATCAAATTCAGCGAAAATCTCCTGTATACTGTATTCTGTCTCCTGACTCCTATGCAAGATCACTCCATCATCCAACAATTCTCCAAACATCTCTTCTGGGATGTGAAAAGAGAAAACCTCGGCCTGGAAAAAAACAAAGCCTATATCATCCAGAGGGCCCTGGAATATGGACAATTAAAAGACTGGCTGCTGATCAAAAAGGTGTATGGGATGGAAGAGATTACAAGGACTGCTATGAAACTACGTTCACTGGATGATATCAGTCTTAATTTTATCTCAACACTCAGTGGTGTTCCTAAAGAAAAATTCAGATGCTATATCTTGAGACCATTTCAGGAGAAACACTGGAGTTACTAAAAGGTATTCAGGCTCTTGAGTTGGGCGAAATGCGATTAGTTGGAGGTACAGCTTTAGCATTACAATACGGACATCG
>JAHCMM010000111.1 GCA_019192515.1 Cyclobacteriaceae bacterium SS2 | reverse complement strand
AATTCAATCCCAAAGGGAGGAAGTCTACAATTACTTTAAGTGACAGAACCAGGGTTGAACTCAATGCGCAAAGCAAAATTGAGTACATAGACAACTTTAGTCCAAACAAACGCGAAGTGACCCTGACTGGCGAGGCATTCTTCGATGTCCAGCGAGATGAGAATCGCCCATTCATCATCAACGTAAATGGAGTCACTGTAAAAGTGCTGGGCACGTCCTTTAATATCAAGGGATATCCTGGTGATAATTTTATCCAGGTGGCCGTAGCATCAGGTCATGTAGAAGTCTATGATATCTCAAACAACAATTATGTGGATCTCCGAATAGATGAGGTAGCGGATTACAGTTATGCTTCCGGGAATTTCCATAAAGGTCAAATTACTGATAAGGACTTAATCTTTGGATGGAAGGAACAAAAACTTGTTTTCAGGGACCAGGACCTTTATTCAATTGCTGAAGTATTGTCCAGATGGTATGGGGTGGAAGTGCAGCTTGAAGGAATAGATAAACTAAATAAGAAAGTAACAGGGGTTTATGAAAATGCCTCCTTAAGAGAGGTGCTGATTGGCCTTCGTCACAATTATAAATTTGAATTTGAGCTAAATGGAAAAACTGTAAGGATTTATAAATAATAAAAGCTGAGCGTGCTTTGGGGAAAGGATCTCAGCTTTTAGCAACAATGAGTTTTAAACAAAACCCAATCATTATATGGATGCAAAATTACGAAAATTATTCATTCGCATGACTAAGATTACTATGTATGCGATGGTCTTTTGCATTTCCCTCACAATCGGGATATGCAGTACGGCAGGAGCGCAACAAAAGCTTCTGAAAGAGATCTCAATAGATCTGAACTCCAAAGAGGGTTCCTCTTTGATCAAAGTGATAAAGGAAATAGAAAAATCAACCGATTTTTTGTTTCTGTACTCACAAAAGGAGTTAAAAAATAAATCAGTAAATATCGAAACCGGTACCTGGAATATGAGCGACCTGCTACATGAGATTTCAGGACAGGCCAAACTATCGATTAAACGAGTAAATGAAACCATCTCTGTAACTTCCGTAGGCACCAAAAGTGCTGATGTGGTTGATCTTATCGTTACCCAACAACAAATAACAGGTAATATCACCGATGACAAAGGTGAAGCCCTTCCTGGTGCGTCTGTTGTAGTATCCGGGACAACAACGGGAACAATCACTGATATCGATGGAAATTACGCACTTACTGTGCCCTCAGATGCCACATCATTAGATATATCGTTTGTGGGTATGAAAACTCAAACGATCATGATCCAGGGCAGGTCAGTAATTGATGTACAACTTGCAGCTGATATCGGACAATTAGAAGAAGTTGTGGTGATTGGATTTGGAACCAGGGAAAAGAAAGATCTGACGGGTTCTATCAGCCAAATTTCAGGTAAGGATATTGAAGATGTTCAATTCCCATCTCCCCAGTTTGCCCTTCAGGGAAAAACTACCGGTGTTCGTGTAATCAATTCAAGTGGTGACCCTACTGCAGCGCCAACAGTATATGTTAGAGGAATCGGAACCTGGCAGGGTGGTGCACAGCCACTTTATGTTGTGGATGGGCAGGTGATTAACCCTCGGGATGATTTTGGGAATGATGATACCATCGGAAATATCAACCCCTGGACATTTTTGAATCCTGGTGATATCGAATCCATGACAGTATTGAAAGATGCATCTGCAGCAGCGATCTACGGTAGCCGTGCCGCGAATGGTGTTATACTCATCACAACAAGAAGAGGTAAGTCAGGCCGTCCAAAAGTGGAATTTACTGCAGATACAAGGTTTCAGAATGTTGATAAACTGGAAGTACTACCTGTAAATGAAATGATGGATATCCACCGTGAAAGGTGGACAAACAGTACAAATCCCAATGATGTGCTGGAGGAAGATTTTTATGGAAGAAATGAGCCTAGCGAGTTGAACAGGCTGAACAACTTCTATCCCCAATACGATCCCACTAGCCCATACTATTTTGGAGATAATCCTGCATCGTATGACTGGCAGGAAGCGCTGCTTAATAAAAATGCAGTAACCCAGAACTACAGTGTGAGGATCTCCGGAGCAAGTGAAACCTCAGATTATTACTTTTCAGTTGGTTATACCAACCAGGAAAGTGTTTACGTTGGCAAAGAATTAAATCGATACAATGTGTCGACCAACCTGAATACTGATGTGAGTGATTATGTCAGGACAGGTCTCACAGCCAGAATTTCATATCACGAAACATTAAATGATAATTATCCGGATGATATTGTTTCAATGGCACAAAGAAGGCCTTATCAACCAATATATGATCCAAATAATATCTATGGATTTGCTCCTGTGTTGAATCCAAATTTTGGAGCTACTCCCTGGAGCGAGGTAGCTTATTTGTATACACAAGCAACTAACTCCAATGAGTTTGCAACAGCAGAACTTAATACTACCAACTGGGAAAGTGTCAGGTCTGCAGGAATTGGATTTATTGAAATAGAACCGATCTCAGGTTTGTCATTCAGGGGTTCTGTCAGTGCTGACTGGCAATGGCAAAGAAGATTAACTATTGGTGCCAATGCGGCCAATATTTTCTCCAGAAATGGAACAGATCCGTCATTGGATGGTGACGGGTCATCCAAAGGGAATGGTAATTTCAGAGATAATCTATTTATCAATCTACAGTATGACCTAAACGTCACCTACAATAAGGTTTTTGGCGACCATTCGGTCAATGTTTTGCTTGGTGCACAGGATACCCGACGATATCAGCGATTCAGCAATGGTGGTGCCCAGCAGATCACTACTACTGATCCTGTAAGAATTGGATGGAGCAATAACCTGACTTATAACAGTAGTATTTTCGGTCAGGGAGAAGCCTTCTGGTTTGGCTATGTTGCTCGTGGTAGCTACAATTATGACAGCCGATATTATCTGGACGTGTCTTACAGAAGAGATGCCAGTAACGGATTTCCTGAAGATACACGATGGGGTAATTTCTACGCTTTTTCAGGAGCATGGAGAATTTCTGATGAGACCTTTATGAGTGGGCTTACCTTCATCGACGATCTCAAACTTAGAGGAGGATGGGGCCAGGCTGGTAATGATGCAAATGTGGCTGGAGGTTTTGCTTATCTGTCACGAATTAATGCCACTGGTACTTATGCACTTGGGTCAGGAAATGGCGATCCACTAGGAATAAGATTGTTGGGAAATGCCCTTCTGGATTTCCCTAATACCGATATTCAGTGGGAAGTAGTGAATACAACAACTATTGGTTTTGACGGATTCTTTTTAAATAGAGCTATTGAAGCGAGTGTTGAATATTACTCAAGAACCACAGATGGAATTTTGCAGCAAGTTCAACTCGCCCCTTCAGTACCTACCAATGCTCCTACACAGAATATAGGTTCTGTTGTCAACTCAGGGATTGAAATTTCATTGGGATACAACACTCAAATTGGAGATCTGAATATCCATGTAGATGGAAACATTTCTACAGTTAAGAATGAAGTGACTGCTTTGTACCAGGGAAATGCATTGGATCGACCTAATAACACCAGAATAGAGATAGGCAGACCGATTGATTTTATCTATGGATACCAGGTAGGAGGAATGTTTCAATCTCATGCTGAGGCAGTTAATCATTACCTGAATGGCAATTGGGATTCTACAGTAGATACCTCATTCGTAGCAGGCGGAGACCTGTTCTTCAAAAATGTATATGGAGACCCTAATGATGATTATGACTTTGGAAACCCTGTACTCGATACAGCAGTGAATGCCAATGACCGGGATATGATTGGTAAAACAATTCCAGGGTTTATCTATGGATTGAACATCTCACTAGACTATAAGGGAATCTACCTGACTGCTGGTTTCTATGGTGAGGGTGATGTAGATAAAATAAACACTACACGTCAGGGTATGGAATCTATGAGTGGAGCAGGTAACTACCTTATATCGGTCAGAGACAGGTATACAGCTGAAAACACAAACGGTTCAATACCGAGAGCAGTTGCTGGAGATCCGGCTGGAAATAACAGATTCTCCGACAGATGGGTGGAGAGTGCAGCTTTTTTTAGGTTGAATCAATGGCAGCTAGGCTACAGATTCCCGCAGACTGTACTTTCTCAACTTGATTTTATTCAGGCACTATCAGTTTTTGTGGGCGGTCAGAATAACCTACTGTTCTCCAACTGGTCTACATTGGATCCTGTCAATGACCAGTTTCCATTGCCTAAGTCTTACAACGTAGGTCTGAAAGTTACATTCTAACATTAACGCATTAAATGATATGAAAAATATATTTAAAATAATGGGTATCGCGCTCATCCTTTGGGGATGTTCTGCTGAAACGTTAGACAGAGCTCCGCTTGGTGATACGGAAGAGTCTTTCTTTGATGAGCCGGTTGACTACTTTACCCTGTCATTGACGGCATATTCTGAGTTGACAGATTTCTACTGGTGGCATGGCGGATCAGGAAACTATCTACATGGTCTGTGGCACATGTCAGGGGACGACATTACCTCCGACAACCAGTTTCAGGATATGGAATTGTTTACGGCCTCTATGAGTCCAACAAATGGTAAAATAGGGGAGTACTGGGATCGGGCCTATGTCTTGATAGGTAAGGCCAATGTGATGATTGATAAGACCACATCTGCAGATCGGGATGCTTATGAAGACCCTTCATTCCTGGATCATATTGCAGGGGAGGGGTATTTCCTGCGCGGCTATATGTTTTGGAAATTGTACAACAAGTTTGGCACTGCTCCTTTAATCACAGAAAGGATTACAACTTTCGACAAAATAGATAATCCAAAAACCGAAGGAGTACAATTGCTTGATCAGGCCATAAGTGACCTGGAGGCTGCGGCTAATTTGCTTCCTGAATCATGGGATGCATCTAATAAAGGGCGTGTTTTTGCCAACTCTGCTAGAGGAATGTTGGTGAAAGCCCTGGTTTTCCGAGGAAACTATGGTGGAGGAAATGCTGATTATACTCAGGCACTCACTGTTTTTAATACCATTAATAACAGCGTTACCTCTTTAACGCCTGCTTACACAGACAATTTCGATGTGTTTGATGAGAACAACGAAGAAAGTCTGTTTGAATTCCAGGCTTCAGAAGCCACTGGTTTGGATAATGTGTGGCTGGATAATGGAGGACCATGGAGAGGTGTGGAATCCATGCATGCTTTCTGGGGCTTTTTTGATGCTTCCGGATCAACTGCGGACAATGACAGTGGGGGTAATCCATGGAGGATTACACAGAAATTGAGCAACGCCTATGGTATCGATGCTGGGGCTCCGGATCCCAGACTGGAATTCTTTATGGAGGCGGACAGGAGTTTTACCAAATATGGTAAAGCAGGTTTCAATGAATTGAATGGAACGGGTCGTGGTTCCAGAAACAATCCCAGAATTCTTAGATATTCTGATGTGATTTTGATGGCTGCTGAGGCTGCTGCCAGAACGAATGACCTGACCACAGCTGTTGATTTGATCAATGATGTAAGAACAAGAGCCAGAGACTGGGCCACTGCAGTGGGAGCTCCTGAAATCACTACTACAGGAGAACCAGCGGACAGACCTGCATCAACAGATCAGGCTGAAGTACTAGATTGGGTATTTGATGAAAGATGGGTAGAGTTGGCTGGTGAGGAAGATGCCCGCTGGTTTGATCTCAAGAGGATGCACGAAACAGGATTGGTTGATTTGGCTACCTGGACAGCCGATGACAATGGCTGGAGTACTGACCTGGCTAGCCCGACTCAGTTTAACCCCAACAAGTTGATCTGGCCAATTCCTCAGGTTGAAATTGATAGAAACAATGCCATAAGCACAAATAACCCAGGATATTAAGTTTCTCGTAATTCGATCCACGTTAACTCAAACAGAAAAGCCATTCGTCGACAGTGAATGGTTTTTTTGTTTATACACTCTGAAGGTCAGGACGCTTCACCTATGACTATTCGAATTGGAAGAGATTGAGCCGGGTCAAGCACTGAGACATATACTGGGTCTGAAAATATGGATCCAGGTCTTAAAGTCGTTTGCTTTCAGCTATTTCGGATTAAAAACAACCGGGTGATCGTTGTTTCTGGTGATCAGGTAATGTGCCTTTTGGGCAATTGAAAGCTCAATGATCTCCTGACAAAAACCCTCCACAGCAAAACCACTGGTTGAAGGCATAAGCGTACTGAATTGAAAATCACCTTTTCCGATAAGTATTGACCCGTATGATGCATTGAGATCTCCACGGATGGGATCTCCAGAATTCGTATTTCCGACAAGCATCAAATCAGAGATGCCATCTCCATTGAAATCACTTACCTCAAAATCCGTAATACTCGAAAATTGTGCACTGATGGGTAATTGATGTCTGATCAGTTTAGTGCCTGTATTTTCCAGGATAAAGGAAGATAGTTCTGTGACATTACGATAGTGAGATCCTTCTATTTCTTCCCCGGAAAAGGATTCCTCAAAGGTAGATTTGGCGAATTCATCAAATCGTTGAAACCTGCCTTTGGCACCATTGATCTGGCTAATCAACTGGTCTCTGAAAAATGAAATGAATCGCTCGCCCTGGTTGTAATGTGTCATAATTGGATCAAGCGAACCCGTATTGTCAAAGTCTTTGGCAAAGATCTCAATGGGTTCCTTTATCGATGCCTGGTAGTAGGTGTTTCTGCCATTGTTACCAATCAGGATGTCTGTATATCCATTGTTATCCAGGTCTGCCAGTTTCACACTATGGTACCAACCTGTTACCTGATCCAATTGATAGTCTTTTGTTTGGTTACTTAGTTTACCTGTACTATCAGTGATAAAGAGGGTCACGGGCATCCATTCACCGACGATTACCAGGTCAGGTTGTTGATCATTGTTGAGATCGCCCCATTTTGCATCGGTTACCATACCAACATCTGACAGGTCAGGTGCATACTCAGCTGTACGGTCTTTGAACACCCCTTTTTCATTGATTAAAATGGTGCTTTTAGGTATCAATGGATATCGTCTGGGGATAAGATATCCGCCAACAAAAAGATCGAGGTCGCCATCCTGATCCAGGTCAGTCGCTTGCACAATGCTTCCTGATTCCGTCATTTCAGGTAAGGCAGTTAACGAAAGTATGAAGTTCCCCTGACCGTCATTCAGATAAAGTCTGTCCTGGTAGTTCTTGTGGTTTTGACTCCATCTGCTGCCTCCACTCACGATATATATGTCATTGTCGCCGTCCAGATCAGCGTCAAAGATGACCATGCCACGATCTTCATATAGAGAATCGCCTGGGAGGGTCCTGAAATCAAACAAACCGGAGTTATTCTGCAAACCATAGCGTGTTGGTTGACCATAATCACTTCCAATCACAAGGTCATCCAACCCGTCACCATTCAAATCTCCTGATGCAGCATATGGTCCGTTTTGGCTTAACAGGTGGGGGAGCATTGGTGTATCCTTGAAATCGTCGTATCTATCTTCTTTATGAACAATGGTAGAGAGATTGGTGTTGCCTGTATGATTAAATAAGAGGTAATTCGTTGAAGTGATTTTGCCAACCTCACCAACCATAATGCTTTTATTGGTTAATACAGCAGTTTCTGTACTGATTTCTATGACTTGATCCACTTTGACATTGGTTAGCANACTGATCTTTTCATCCGGCCATATCACCTTTATGGTGTCAATGGTCTGACTTTTTCCGGTCCCAAAATGCAAGGTTGGTTCGATTGTGGATTTGTATCCGCGGTATGGATTGTATTCAGCGTATTGACTACTTCCCCGAATACTCACAATTACCTTTGTTCCGAAAATAAGTTGATCTGAGGTCAGCTTCACACGGATATAATGACTGGAATCTGATTTGGATTGTATGAGTGTATTTTCCAGAACCAAAGCCGGATCATCGATGTTGTTGGTGACAATCTCCAGATCACCATCATTGTCCAGGTCTGCATAAATAGCACCATTACTAAATCCGGGAATATCCAACCCCCATTCTTTGGTAACATCTGAGAAAGTAAGGTCTTTGTTGTTTCTGAAAATAAAATTTGAAAGTTTCACCTCTTCCAGGTTGTCAAGGGCTCCCTTCAGGTTTTCCTTTTGTCTGGCTTTTCGGGCTTCTTCTGTCCCGAACATGTTTTGAGCCGATTGCTGGCTATAGATAATGTAATCCATATTGGTGATATCCTTTCGGTACCCATTGGCAATGAACAAGTCTTTGTATCCGTCATTATCAAAATCGGCAAAGAGGGGAGCCCAGCTCCAGTCTGTTCGAAAGATGCCAGCGAGATACCCAATTTCACTAAACTTCATTTTCCCATCCGGAAACCGTCCTTGATTGAGCTGAAGGGTGTTGCGCATATACTGATCACCAAACCCAAGTTCACGTCGCATCTGTTGCTTGTCATAATTGCCATTGGCAATCATCATTTTCTCCCGGTAGTTTCCTTCCGGAAGCATGTCCAACACCACAATGTCAGGCAACATGTCATTGTTGTAATCTGCAATATCCACGCCCATGCCATTGTGAGTCTGGAGCTTGAGGTACTCATTAGCCATGTCTCTGAAAGTCCCATCTCCCTGGTTGATCCAGATCAGGTCATTGGACACGAAATCATTGGCAACATAGATATCGGGCCACCCATCCTGGTTGATATCGGAAATGCAAACGCCCAGGCCCCAACCTTCAATCAGGATGCCTGCTTCTTTGCTCACGTCCGTAAATGTTCCATCACCGTTATTCCGATACATCCTGTCGTTGCTGGCTGCGGACCCATCGGTAATTTTTTGCCGGAGATTATTGCGGTTATAGGTTTCCAAGGCATTCGTCAGCATATAGACATCCAGGTCGTTGTCCTTGTCATAATCTACGAAAGCTGCCATGGTGCTGTATCCATCATCATTTAACCCCATAGATTTTGCCTGGTCTTCAAATACAGGAATGCCATTTTCATCCGGCCCCTGGTTGATGAAGAAATAGTTTTCCAGGGATTTGCCCAGCTCCTCAGGACCAGCAACACTGACGTAGATGTCCAACCACCCGTCCTGGTTAATGTCAACCATCGAGACTCCAGTGCTCCACCGATCCGTACCTGCCTTTGATGTTTCTGTAATGTCTTTAAACTTCAGCTGGCCTTCATTCAGGTAGAGCTTTCCCGAGACAAAATTGCCTGCAAAATAAAGATCTATGAGTCCGTCGTTGTTTACATCTCCGGCAGCGACCCCGGCCCCATTGTACATGTATTCGAAATCGAGTACGTTGAAAGTATCTGTGAGATGAGGTTCAATTTCATTATTGAACCGGATACCCGTTTCATTGGGCTCAAGCTTTCGGAAAAGTGTATCTTCTGAGCAGCTTGCGAACAGACACACTGCTGCTAATAGGAATAAGATCGGCTGTTTCATTTTAGGCTAATTTTCAGAGATAGGCTGGTGATTTTACGGCTTAGGTTTTTTTAGTTCGGATACGGCATCTTTCTTCAACCGGATATTCTTTAAAATAAACTGTGCTACATTCTTTCCTTGCTCCACTCCATTTACACATGCGGGTAAATAATGTATACCACCGTACATCCTGCTAATGGCTGCTTCATCAGAGGCATCGTAGAAGGACTCAAATTCTCGTGTTGGTAAACCGAACTCTACCTCTGTGCTGTCGAGGAAAGCAAAATTGTCCCCTAGCATATAGGTAAGAGATTCTGCAGCTGCCCTGGAGATCACGGAGTGCCCTGAAGTGTATTCCGGGAAGGCCGGGGTCTGCAAAAGAGGTCTCCATTCCTTGTCAAGGTATTTGTTGATGTACGTTTCCGGCCGGATAAGGCTGCTTCGGAACTTTTCGTCCCAGCAGCTGATAAAAGCGTCATACAGGCATACCGCTGTAAGGGCAAAAATGGCACTCCTGTCCATAAAAGGAAGACCTTCTTTCTCTGTTGCGATTGAGGCAATGGAGATCCAGTGGCCGCCCGGAGAGATCTTCTGGGTGTAGAACATCACATGCCCTTTGGTAAAGGAGATATTCGGGTTGCAATCCCAGAACTTGGCGATTTCCAGGTGTTCATCCGAGGCATTCTTCACGGCATCGTAAACTTCCTTAGCCTCTTTAAAAAATTGTGAAGTGGCAATCGTGTCAAAGCTGGTTGGGGGTGGAGGAGGAAACTGCTGGGCAGAGTCCAGTACCATAGTTCGGATGGTGTTCCAGTGAGGTTCTATGGCTGGCATATAATCTGGAGGTGTAGGCTTCCACTTACCTGGTGCATCCAGCAGGTTGTATCTGGTCAGAGCTTCCCGGTCTTTATATCCATCTTTTGACGCCCAGGCGATGATGTGGTCTGCTACCTGGTTGCCATATTCGACGGAAGCCTCATAGACCTGATCAGAGATTCCAATTTCTTTTACCTGTTTCAAAAAGTCATCCTCATAGTCTTGCATAGCTTCTTTATCGAAGACCAATGCTCTTCCGGTTTTTGAAAAAGCGATGATGCTGGCGAGGGGATGGTAAATGTTTTCATTTGCTGGTGCGGGTACTGCCGTAAACTCATTTAATTGTCCTGCCAGTGTTTGATAAGATGTTGATGAGACCACCGAAGCTTCATAAGCTGCTACATTGGCATAGGCATAAATCCTGCTGGCGACAGGAGGAGTGAAAATATCACCAATGATGACGTTGGTCAGGTTCTTATTCCAGGAGTTGAGTTGTGACTGGAAATAATCATCTAGAGCCTCCTGATTGTGTGAAGACTGGCAGCTGGTAAAACATATAAATATGAAGACGAAAATGCTATATTCGAAGATCCTTCTCAAACCCATTTGAAATAAATTAATTTTAAACCTCGTATCTCCAAATTTAATAAATTATAGAGGTAAAATCGTCATATAATCAGCTAAGGTTCAGGATGTTTGACCACTAAATCCATTATTTTAAATGTAAGTAGGAATGACTGCTTCAACTTTGGAGAAAACCTATTGATTCTGCGTAAATAAATATGAATAAATTCATTCTACCCGGCTTAATTTCACTATTTCTTATCGGGTGTACATCCACACCTAAGACAGTTGATTTGACCAGGTACGAATTTGTTCATCCCAGTATGGGAAGCCTTTTCAAGGTGGTGGTTTATGCATCAGATTCCATGAAGGTCAGGGCACATGTAGAGGAATCTTTTCAGGAGCTGGATTCGCTGAATCTCATCATGAGTGATTACATCCCTAACAGTGAGTTGATGCAGCTGTCTCGCAGTTCGGGCTCAGGAGAATTCGTCAAGGTAAGTGAGGATCTTAAAGACATATTAACCCTTAGCCAATTTTGGTATGATTGGTCAGGTGGTGTTTTTGATGTCACCATTGGTCCCGTCACTCAGCTTTGGAGAAGAGCCAAAAGGCAAGGCACGCTTCCCGAACGGAAATATTTTGATAGGGCCATGGCAGCTGTGGGTTTTGATCTGGTTGAGCTGGATCCTGATCATGGTATACTTCTTCAAGAATCAAATATGCAACTGGATCTGGGGGGAATTGCCAAAGGATATGCCGTTGATA
>JAHCMM010000012.1 GCA_019192515.1 Cyclobacteriaceae bacterium SS2 | reverse complement strand
TCATAGCACCCTGGTGCGTGACCATCGCGCGGTCCTCACCATAGCTGAGCGAAATCGTCGCACCTGTCTTCAGGTCATCCTCAACAATGATCATCGAGGTATCCACACCTTTCTTTTCCAACTGCTCGATCACAAACTTTCCAAAGACGTCATTACCCAACATTCCCAGAAACCCAACCTTCAATCCAAGAGAACTGAGATTGCTTGCACAGATGGCTGAAGAGCTTCCCAGTGCCAGCTCCATTTGGTCAGCCAGGATCTCCTTACCTACCACGGGAAAGCCATCAATCCCATTCAGGATCAAATCCACGTTTAGCTCCCCAACGACAATGACATCTAAATTTCTTCTCACGTTATCAGGGTTTATTCACATTCAAATTTTTAATCTCGCATGATTCCTGGAGCATATCCACATCCTTAAGATAAAACATTCCCAACTCTTCTCTTACACAATTGGCCGCTCCACATACTGCAGCCAACCTTGCCGTATCCATTAAGTCCAGCTGCCGAATGGCACCTGCTATTAATCCAGCCATCAGGCTATCACCGCACCCTACCGTACTGATGACCTTATCGACTTTGCTCAAGGCATGAACCACATCATCTCCATCGGACAGGTATAACCCTTCTGCTCCACAGGTGACTGCAGACATATCGCAATGTGCCGTGATTTTCTCAGTTAGTTCAAATGGATCCTCAGTATTGAAAACCTCCTGACCTTCAGATTGATTGATATGAACGGCAAAAGGTTTTTCCTTTAATACATCTGTCAACTGTGAGCCCGAGCAGTCTACTATTGTAGGCTTGCCCATTTCACGAGCACTGGACACCAAAGATGCATAGGATGCTTTTGCATCAGAAGGGGGCCATGAACCACTGTAACTAATTATCTCAGATTGTGCAGCCAGCTGATTGTGCTGTTCAATAAATTTGGCTAAATCGTCCTTACCTACAACAGGACCGGTACCCAGCAGCTCCGTATCATTGAAATCGTCCTCCGCCTTAAATGTCAGACAGGTTCTTGTTTCGCCAGACAGCTCCGGACCATAACAGCGAATATCCATTGACTCACAGGCTTCTTTCACCCATTTCCCGGTTGATCCGGCCCAGAACCCCAATACAGCTACTTCCAACCCCAATTCCTTTACTCCCATCGCCACGTGGATACCTTTTCCTCCCGGAAATGACTTTTCTCTGATCGTCCGATTGACTTTACCCATGGTAAAATTCTTTACCCACACATATTTATCAACAGAAGGGTTTGGACAAACACAGAGGATCATAAATGAAAATCTATTTGTAAGGATAAATATTTACACCCTGTACTACCCTGTTTATCGCATTGTTCGCAGAAGGAGAATCAGGGGATAATCCCAATGCCAAAGACTTGTAAAAGCCAAGCAGTTGACCCGGAAGCACTGCACATACAGCAAAGTATTCCTCCGGTAGTCTGACTTCATCACCAGGTTCAATGGTCAGATCCAGACTGACATCTGAATTCAAAACCTCTCCAATTCCCATCTCAGCCATCTTATCATCCGAACCATTGATGGATTGAACAAGGTCCATTTCATACTGGTTAATATAAGAATCGGTTGAAAGCAGGTAAACCACAAGTGTTTGCTTGTCAATTACTGCCTTTGGTCCATGTCTTAGCCCAAGGAAAGAATCGTATTTACAAATTACCTGACCGTCAGTTAACTCCTGAAGCTTCAGCTGAGATTCTCTGGCAATACCTTTTAATGGTCCTGAACCCAGAAAAACTGCCCGGTTAAAATCAAGCTGCGCAATATCATTGATTTCCTGTCCTCGCTTCAACATCTTCTTACCATGGGTCATCAACAAGTCAACGTGGGCCTTGTTTCTTTCGAGATTTTTCAAATCTGAGATCAGGATACCCGCCAAAAGCATGGAAGTAAAAGAGCCAGTCATCGCTAACGCCTTATCATTTGAATCTTCCGGCATAAATACGGTGCAGGCATTTAAACCACCGGCCATTTTTGCCAACTCCCCGTCTTTGTTGCATGTGATGATCAGATGACTGACATGATCACATAGCTTCTCAGCTAATTGTACTGCTCCAACACTTTCCGGGCTATCTCCTGAGCGTGCAAAAGAAACAAGCAATACTTTTTGATCTCTTTTGAAATAGTCCTGAGGATTTGTAAGAATATCTGTCGTTGGGATGGGTTCAGTGAGTCTGCCTGTATTCCGTTGGAAGACCTTACACAGTACATCACCAATATAGGCTGAAGTTCCTGCGCCAGTTAGTATTACGGTTGTTTGCTCATCGCCTATAATGGGTTTAAGAAAACCTTCAATCTCTGCCTTTTGCTGAAGGATGATTTCATACGTTTCATCCCACAACCTGGGTTGAGCACTAATTTCTTTAAACGTGTTACTTCTCGTTTCGCTCGAAATGTCGGAAAATTCTATTGCCATGCTGTAAACTCTTAGCGCTATGAAAGCTTCCTTGTTCCTTTCACAGCCCCATTTAATATTTTAGCAAATAAAAGAATTTTAAATCTATTTCGAAAGATTATGAAAGTATTTTATTTACTTTTATTAATTATTTAACGCCACAAAACTCATAACCTATCGTTTTACATGGATTATGGATTATCCTTATTTTAAGGACAACAGGTTTAGATCAGAAAAAGGTTTCGTTAAGGCTTACTTATTAAGGAAGTGAAACAAAATCAATCAATGAAACCTTTTATTCAATAATATTTATACAGATATTTGACTCTTCACAAGTAAACTCAGACCATTCAAAGCTTTATTACTGAATGGTTATAACACAAACCCATTATGAAAGACAGTAAGGAAGGAATGAAATCGACGGTAAGCAGGAGAACCATGATCCTGGAAAAACTTGAGGCAGAAAATCAGGTTAACGTCAGCCAGTTGAGTGAAGAATTTGGGATAAGTGAGGTGACCATCAGAAACGACCTGGCCCAGCTGGAAGAAAAGAACCTCCTTGTGAGAGCCCGTGGCGGCGCCATCAAGATCCACCAACGTGTGGGACTCGATCATCAGCTGCTGAAAAAGAACAAAATCAACATCAAAGAAAAGAGGAAGATCGGAAAGGCAGCGGCTAAACTTGTTCAAAATAACGACACCATCATCATAGACTCGGGATCCACCACCTCGGAGTTTGCGACCAACCTGGAGGGTATCTCAAATCTAAACGTGATCACCAATGCGTTGAATATCGCCAGTCAGCTTTCCAATCTCAAAGACATCAATGTCATTGTTCCCGGTGGATTTTTGCGAAAGGAATCCCTGTCACTTGTTGGTACTCCGGCAGAAAGTGGTTTTCAGAACTATTTCTGTGATAAAGTATTCCTGGGCGTTGATGGAATCGACCTGGAATTTGGGCTTACCACGCCTAATATTGAGGAAGCTCATCTCAATCAAAAAATGATCGCCATCTCCAAACAAGTTATTGTATTGGCAGATTCAAGCAAGTTTGCCAAAAGAAGTCTGGCCTACATATGCCCACTCAACAAAGTGGATATTCTGATCACCGATGAAGGCATACCCAAGGGAATCAAAAAACAAATTGAAAGCCTGGGCGTCAACATTATTATCGCCTAGCCGGTTATTGAACCGGCTCATATCTGAAAACCTGATCATGCATGGTGTACAGCACATATTGGTTGGCTTTGTCGTCCCATACCAGTATCGGGCTGGAGTGATCTCCTTCCACAATCGGATTATCAGGGTATTTTTCCCAGGCAATTAGGTTATCTGAAACGGCCACATTAGAAGACCACAGGGCATTGGCATTGGGATCCATCCAATCGGTACTGGTCGAGGCATGATAATACATGTAATACCTATCCTTATATTTTATGATTTGATTCACAGCCACGGCTCCCTTGTCATATTCTTCCGGACCACAATTGAGCACAGGATCATCCTGTACATTGGTCCATTCGATAAAATTACTGGATGTAGCCAACCAGATAGCCAAATCATTTCGCTCGTAAAACATATAGTATTTTCCATCCTCTATCCAAAGGGTTGGTGTGCCATATGGGCCTTCTTCGATAGGCTCACCATTGGTTTTTAAGATCACCAGGTTTCCTTCCTCTTCCCATTCTATTCCATCTTCGGATGTGAGCAAATGCGCAATATCATTTCTCCCTTCAGCCAGCATGATGTACTTCCCATCGTGCTTTACCACATGCATGTCTTCGACCCAGCTATCCTTCACGAGCGGATTTTCAGGATGGCGTTCCCATGAAACACCATCTTTGGATGTAGCATACCCCAGGTACCTAACCTCCGAAAGACTATCGTTGTATCCGGTATACCACATCCTGTATAATCCCTCTTCATTAATGATATACCCTCTTTCCCGAATATTCTGATCCCAGGTAGTTTCATTCGTTCCACTAAAAACAGGGTTGTTGGTGATAGGTGAAAATCTCACCATTTCATCCGGAAACTTCCCTAAATCAGTATCTGAAGTTTCCTTTTTATCCGTTTTACATGAATAAAATAGGGTTGAGACAATCGCTATTCTTAATATATATTTGATCTTTCTTTTCATTTTCTGGACAGGTATTTTCTTAATTGCTAAAGTACTGAAACCGGAAAAACCATTACGAAGAATAGACATTACCTTCGGTTTAGGCCTCATCCCTTACCCTTCGGGTCTTCACAGTTCTTAATAAACAACGTTTCCAAATACTTCTTTCGAAAGTAAAATTATTTATTGATGATTTTATTACAAAAATAATGATACGAAACTTAATATTTAATTTTTTATTTCGTAATATTGTTTTATCGCTTGTGTAAAATTATCTTATATAGGGTTCTATTATGATAGCTCAAACAGATCAAATCACCACAAAAGAAAAACCAATAACATCCCTGAGTACTTACAGGAATGATGAAAGGAAGCTTTCAATAGAAGAGGTTTCCGCTGGTCTCAAGGTGGGAGATGAATCTGTTTTAGGGTATGTATACAGCCAGCACGTGCATGATCTTTACAGATTTGGTAATCAGATCATACAAAACAAGGAAATGGTCAAAGACTGTATCCAGAATGTCTTTGCCGGGCTTGTGAAAAACAAAAAATCGCTGGACGGTATTAGCTCCATTAAATCATACCTATTTAAGTCCCTCTATCGGGAAATCATGGATCAGGCGAAAAAAGACCGCAAGTATTTTCTGGGTCATCCTGCCCTGGAAAATCAAAAGGGTTTTGAAATCGATCTGTCATGCGAGTCACGCATGATTGCCGATGATCACCAAAGATCTGTGATGCATAAGATCAAAGAGGAGCTTTCGAAACTTTCCAAAAAACAGAAAAAGGCCATATTACTCTACTATTACGAAGGCATGTCGCAGGGCGAAGTAGCCGAACTCATGAGCCTAAAGGATAAAAACTCCGTAACCAAACTCATCAGAAGAGGGCTGGATGTCCTTCGTCAAAACATCATCCTTGTCGTTACTTTATTATCTTGCCTGTAATTGAAAAAAGGTGACTAAATGTGGTAATTTGATCCATATTACACTATAAATGTTTCGTTTCATTATTTTTTGAGCTTCGAAACGTTATTATTTTAATATCACCTTACTATATTTGTCGAGTGATCCTGAAATCATACCTGTGAAACAAGAGAATAAAACCAAGCCAACCTTAAAGTCATTCCTTCAAAAACTTGGACCCGGCTTTATCACAGCTGCCCTCGTGTTTGGGCCTGGCAGCTTAACCATCAACACAAAACTGGGAGCCAGCTATGGATACAACCTGCTTTGGGTTATTGTATTGGCCATTGTCCTCATGATGGCATTTACAACGATGTCAATAAAAATAGGTCTTTTTGGAAATCAGTCATTCATCGAAAGGGTACGCACAGAGTTGGGAAAACCGCTTGCCATCATCGTTGGGCTGGGAGTATTTCTTGTTACTGCTTCTTTTCAGGCCGGAAATACAGTAGGCGTGGGTGTAGCCTTTTCAGAGATCTTTAACTCCTCCTTAAACCTCTGGGTCTCCCTGTTTTCAATAGGCGCGATCCTCCTACTCTTTTTCAGGTCCTTTTATAAGATTCTTGAAAAACTGATGATCACCCTTGTGGTCCTCATGTTGATCTCCTTCTTGCTGACCATCGTCATGTCCGTACCCGATATTGGTTCCGTCGCTAAAGGATTGATACCCAGAATACCCAAAGGTTCTGAATACCTGATCATCACTTTGACGGCTTCCAGCTTCTCTATTGTTGGGGCGTTCTATCAATCTTACCTGGTACGGGAAAAAGGCTGGACCAAAGAAAATGTTAAAGACGGAATTGAGGAAAGCAGGGCCGGAATCATTATTCTGGGACTTTTATCCACCATGGTGATGGTAGCTGCCGCAGCAGTCCTGAAAGGAAATAGTGTAGAGGTAAAGAGCGCAGCTGATCTTGGCATGGCGCTGGAACCCCTGTTTGGCCCGTTCACCTCTAAGGTGTTTATGATTGGTTTTTTTGCTGCTTCCTTTTCATCGATGATCGGCAACGCTACTATAGGCGGGGTAATACTTTCCGACACTTTTTTCCATAAGCATGACCTGAGTAGCATCAATGCAAGAGCCATGATTGCCGTGGTCATCATCATAGGAGCCATTGTCGCCATGATTTTTGGTTCACTACCCCTGGAACTTATCATTTTTGCCCAGGGTATCACCATCATGATCGTGCCCGTGACAGCCATCATAATTCTGCTATTCGCCAACTCATCCAAGGCCCCGGAAGAACTTAGAAACAACAGATATCTCAACACTGTAGGCGTTGCCGGGATCCTGATCCTGATCATCATGTCTGTTTTTAGCATTCAATTTATTTACACTGTCCTTACATCATGAAAATCAATACCACACAAGAACTTGACCAGCAACTGGCCACACCGGATGAGGCCCTCATCGAAGACCTGAGCCGAATTGAGGGTGACATCATGATCCTTGGTTTGGGAGGAAAGATGGGACCCAGTCTGGCTATGCTGGCTAAAAATGCCATTGAGAAGGCTGGCCTAAAAAAAAGAGTTACAGGTGTCTCCAGGTTTTCAAACAAAGTATTGCGTGATGAGCTGGAAGACTTTGGCATAGAAACAATTGCCGGTGACCTGCTCGACGAGGGATTCTTAAGAAACCTTCCTCCCAGCAAGAATGTGATCTACATGGCCGGGAATAAATTCGGTACGTCAGGCAATGAGCACTTTACCTGGGCCATGAATGCTTATCTCCCGGGAAGAGTGGCTGAAAAATATCCGCAGTCAAATATTGTGGTATTTTCCAGTGGAAACATCTATCCATTCATGCCTACAGATGGACCGGGCGCCAATGAATCTACACAACCCGGGCCGATCGGAGAATATGCGCAGTCCTGCCTCGGAAGGGAAAGAGTTTTTGAGCATTTCTCTATCAAGAATAAAACACCCATGCTGATCTATCGTCTCAACTATGCTGTAGATCTTCGGTATGGGGTGATCTATGAGGTAGCCAAGTCTGTTTTCAATGATAAGCCTATTGACATCAGCACAGGATACGCCAATGTGATCTGGCAGGGAGATGCCAATAGCTATGCGATTCGCTCACTCTTATATTGTGAGTCACCTGCTAAATTCCTCAACATCACAGGACCGGAAAAAGTCTCAATAGCCTGGCTGGCAAATGAATTTGGAGCCATCATGGACAAGCCAGTGAACCTGGTTGGAGAGACAGAACCCACATGTCTGCTCAATGATGCGTCACACTCGTTTGAACTCTTTGGGAAACCAAAAGTGGGTCTTGACCAGATAATTGAATGGACCGCTGACTGGGTGATGTCCGGAGGCGAAGAGCTTGGCAAACCCACCCACTTTCAGGAAAGAAAAGGAAATTTTTAAGCATGCAACCATCCAAAGACATTCACAAACTACTTTTAGAAGGCACGGTAATCCCGGCTCACCCGTTGGCCCTGGATGCCAACAGACAGCTGGACGAGTTCAGACAAAAGCTGCTGACCAGGTATTATATAGAATCAGGTGCAGGAGGGGTAGCAGTGGGAGTTCACACCACACAATTTGAGATCCGGGATCCGGAGATCAACCTGTATGAAAAGGTGTTGGCACTGGCGTCTGAAGAAATCGAAAGAAAACCCATTGGCAGACCTTTTATCCGTGTGGCTGGTGTTAGCGGTGGCACGGAACAGGCCGTGAATGAGGCCAAGATTGCCCGTGACCTGGGATATGATATTGTATTAGTCAGCATGAATGGGTTGAAAGACTGGTCCGAAAGTGAGCTCCTGAAGCGAGCTGAAAAGATCGGTGAACACATACCGCTCTTCGGGTTCTACCTGCAACCTTCAGTAGGTGGCAGAGTGCTAACCGAAGATTTCTGGAAGCAATTTGCCAATATTCCCGGTGTAAATGCAATCAAAATCGCTCCATTCAACAGGTACCAGTCACTAGAGGTGATCAGGGCAGTCTGTAATTCAGACAGAAATGAGGAAATAGCCATATATACCGGCAATGACGACAATATCCTGAATGACCTTCTCACCACCTATCGAATTAAAAAAGACACCGGTGAGGTAGTAGAAAAAGAAATTGTCGGTGGATTGCTGGGTCACTGGGCGGTCTGGACTCAAAAAGCGGTAGAGCTGCTGAAAGAGGTCAAAAAAGTAAAGGCATCAGGCCAGGCATTTGACAAGGAGCTCCTCACCAGGAATATCAATATCACAGACTCCAATTCAGCCTTTTTTGATACCAAGAATGCTTTCCGGGGATGTATTGCAGGTATCCACGAGGTGCTGAAAAGACAAGGTCTTTTGGAAGGGATCTGGTGCCTTAATCCTGAAGAAACCCTTTCTCCTGGTCAGTCAGAGGAGATCAGTAGGGTCTATCGCGATTATCCGGAACTCAACGATGACGATTTTATTAAAGCCAATATCGAGACATGGATCAGTGAGATCAAACAGTCCTGATCCGACTCAACGAATATTAAAATATTGAATGATGAAATCGACATTAAAAATTCAGAGCGAATTTTAACACCAACCGCGAATGAATTTTTAATCAAAGATTACATGTGACCTATAAAAAACAAATTATACACACATGAAAACACAGAACAGAAGAACCTTCGTAAAAGCTAGCACCACCATGGCGGTTGGCAGTACTTTACTCAGTGGATTTTCGATCAATGCACTGGGTGCGAGCAAACCCAATGAGCTTCGTGTAGGACTGGTCGGATGTGGTGGTCGCGGTACCGGAGCAGCTTTTGAAGCCCTCAAGACCGCTCCCAATGTGAAGCTCACCGCGATGGCAGATGCCTTCGAAGATCGGGTTGAGTCGTCCTACATGCGCCTGAGCAATGAATTTGGCTCACAGGTAAGTATCTCGAAAAAAGATAAATACGTAGGCTTTGATGGATACAAAAAGGTCATTGAGAAGTGTGATGTGGTCATCCTGGCTACTCCTCCCCCATTCCGGCCTATACACTTCGAAGCAGCCGTGAAAGCAGACAAACATGTATTCATGGAAAAACCACTGTTTGTTGACATCCCGGGATATCACAAGATCATTTCAACTAATGAGCTAGCCAAACAGAAAAACCTGAATGTAGCGGTTGGGCTGCAGCTCAGGTTCGAGCCCGGATATCAACAAATGATGGCACAAATAAAAGAGGGTGCTATCGGGGAGGTCAGAAGCCTCAATGCCTACTACAATGTAGGAGCACCCAAGATCCATCCACGAGAGGAAGGCCAGACCGAGATGCAGTACCAGATGCGTAATTGGCGATATTTCACCTGGCTTTGGGGCGGACAGCTGAGCGGACAGACCATCCACCAGATTGACATCATCAACTGGCTGATGAATGACTATCCTACCACCGTCAATGGGTTGGGCGGACGCATTGCTTTCTCAGGACCAAACCAGGGGAACACTTATGATCATCACTATGCAGAGTTTGAGTACGACAGCGGTATCAAGCTCCATGTACAGAGCAAAAACATTGACGGCACCTGGAACAGAAACGGATTTGAGATCGTGGGAACCAAAGGATCAGCCAATGACCACTCCCGCATCTATGATGCCAGTGGCAAGGTGATCTGGCAATATCGTAACAGGGATCAGCGAGCGGGGTCTTCGCAGCTTTGCCAGTCGGAATTTATCAATTCTGTATTGGAAGGAAAACCATTGAACCAAACCGAGTATGGTGCCGGCTCATCACTTACCTGCGTGATGGGAAGGATGGCCATTCACTCCGGAAAACGAATCACGATGGAGGAAGCTTTGGCTTCGGAACGGTCTATCCTGCCTAAAGAATGGAGCTGGGATGCCGACATGCCTGACAAACCAGGACCTGATGGCAACTATCCTATTCCTATTCCAGGGAAGACGGAAGTGTTGTAGAGAAGATTTGATTGCGCCCTTTCATGGCTTATTTGTGGATTTGGTATGGCCTCAACTGATAGTGGAATGAGGTCTACAAAACAGGAAACAGGGATATTATCCAATTCAGATAGCATGTTCGATTTCACTCACGATCAATAAGATCCTTCACACTGTTGAGGATGACGTGAGTGGGTTCAATAAAGGTTCGCTGGAATCAAGTACCACAACTGGTCTATATCGACCCCTAAGGAAAGCCCCAAAGGGGCGATATAACATAAAACAGGGTGAAGCCCTGTGCTATTGAATAAGCCTAAAACACAAGCCCCAAAGGGGCGAAATCATAAATCCACCATAACAACCTAAGACTTCTCAATCACCACCCCGGGTGTAGAGGCATACTCGGTCCATGAGCCATCGAAGACACTCTTCTGGTTGGGCAGGACCTGCTCAGCAGCCAGCAGGATAATGCAAGCGGTGAGACCCGAACCGCAGGAAAAGGTAATGGGTTTGTCGCTGAGTTTTAAGTCGGAAAAAATCTGCCTGAGTTCTCCGGGAGACTTGAACTTTCCATCATTGAGGACCTCTTCGAATGGTAAGTTGCAGGAATTGGGTAAGTGTCCGCTGCTCATCCCTTCACGGGGTTCAGGTGCAGTCCCCTCAAAACGACCCTTCGAACGGGCATCGACCAATTCAAATGATGACCGTTCAATATTTTCAATTACCTCACTGATGCTTTTGACAGTCTCAGGATGAAAATGTGATTCAAAATCACCCACTTCGAATTCTTTTTGATGAGCATCTACCGTCTCAAACCCATTTTTCACCCAATCGCCAAGGCCTCCGTCCAGCACTGAGACCTCTTCATGTCCCATTGATTTAAACATCCACCAGACCCGTGGACTGGTATAAGCCCCCAGGTTGTCATAAACGACAATCCGACTATTACCATTAATGCCTAACGAGCGGGCAGCTTTTTCAAAGTCCCCGGGTGATGGCAGCGTATTGGGATAAGGGCTCTTCGGATCACTAAACTGTCCTTTCAGGTCAAAATACCTGGCGCCGGGAATCACCAATCCATCCAGATCACTCTTTAAGCCTGACACGTTAGATGCGGGACTTGTATCCAGGATAACCACGTTTTCATCAGAAAGATGCTCATTCAGCCAGGCAGCCGACACTAAGGAATTGCTCATAGTAGATTATTTAAGGCATTAAGGTAAATGCTAAATATTAATCATACCAGAGAGATCAGGACTAAATACAANTTACTCCGGTGTCACTCTCAACAACAGGAACTCCTTAAATCCTGAATAGACATAGGGTTTATCAGCAGTTACCATCCCCAGGTCTCTCCCATTGGCATAGTCAAGCACCTTATATGAAACACCCTGCTCCAGCCCCCGAAGCTCAATTGGGTCTGTTTTGGACCAGAGGTCAGCATAGAAGCCATAGTACATTTCACGGCCCTTTTTCACCACATGAACCTCAGGTTTGTCGAATGCGATATCGTACAAATTGGTGTAGTCCGCACTGCTCAGTTCCAGGCTGCGGTACTCCTGGATCCATCGTTTCCAGATCGCATATTGTACAGAATCCAGGTCGGTATAAAAAGTGGTGACCTGCCCTCCTGTTCCCACTGCGCTTTGGAATGACTGCGGAACAGAAAACCCACTCCACTCATCGTCCGGCACCTGGTAACAGTCACCAGCTGCGTAGGATGGTCCATGGATGGCTTTCTCTACTTTGATCCGTCTCCGTGTCTGCAACAAATCCACTGGATCTGAGGCACTGGAGATCTGATAGTATGGCATGTGGTATGGTGAATGCGGTACCGCACAGATACACACCTCATGCAAACCCTCTTTGTTGTATTTCTTCAACGTCTCATCAATTACTTCAAATACCCTTGTTGTCTGCTGAAANGACTCCATCGGAGTCTTGTGTTTATGCTTTTTGTTATAGCATGGTGGCACAGCAGACAATCCCCTGGTATCTGTATAAAGACCGTCATAGCCCCAGGTTTTGATGAATCTTTTCACAAGTCCTTCCACATGGTCCATTGCCGGACCATACGCCGGACAAAGCTGGTAGAGCTGCCTGGACTCTTTCGGGTAGTTTCCGTCCTTGTCCATCACTAGAAGATCTCCGTGATTCTTTGCAAGGTCACTTTCAGGGCTTACTCCCAGGGGATACCACCAGAGATTGGTCCTGAAGCCTCTTTGATGAACACTATCGACAAAGTCGATCATATCTTCCTCTCCTCCCGGGAACTTACCCTCAGACCGGTTTACTTTCCAGTCTCCATAGTAGTCGAACCAGCCATCGTCAAGGTTGGCGACATAAATCCCCAGGTCTTTCAGTTCAGGAAGAATTCCATAGATCTCCTCAAGGGTGAAATCCAGTTCAAAGCCCCAGCTTTTCCAATAAGGCTCATAAGCTGCCTGCGGAGAAGAGGTGGGAATGTCCACCCCACGTGTTCGGAGCAGCTCACCATATTGTCTTAGGCCATCATGAAAATCCAGCTTATGAAAGATCAGTGCACTCAATACAGTTTCAAAAGATTCACCAGGAGCTACCCAGCCGTCCATACCAATTGACTCATCGGGCACTTCCACAATACTGATCCGGGCAATGCTGTCTGCATCCACCTTTACCGGGAGAGAAACCCATTGAGGTTCTTTTTCAATATGGGCAATTGCCACACCCATGTTCTTACCCCAGATATCCACGAAAGGCATTCCGCCTCCGATCATTTCAATCCGTTCAGGAGAAACAGTTTGGTGCATGCCCTGGAAGTTGTCCTGGCTGAATCCGGGTGACAGCCAAATCAAGGCATAATCCCTGCCCCATTCGTTGATCCCACCCTGGAAAGAGGCCAGTAGGTGATCTTGTTGACCCGAAGACAATTGCTTAGGGGATACCCTCAACGGCAGACTAGTGACTGAATCTATATGGATACGTTCCTTCCCCTTGTTTGTGTAGGATTGCTCAATGAGCACAACATCCGGAAATTTCTCAGGAAGTACCAACCGGGTACTCTGCAAAATATTCAGATCCTTGTTTTGGAAATGACTAACGAAGGCAGTCACTTTGCTCATCCCCCATTCCTGAAACCTGGTTTGTTCCTGCTTAACAGATGATGGATCCAAAATAAAGGGTGAACACTGTACACCATTGACTACAAGAGCAGCCCGTGTTTGATCAGTGGCTATGGGTATGTGATCCTCGCTACTCCATTGAAAATGAAAACTCACTTCTTTGTCAATCGAGATATTTAGTTTTTCAGTTGATACCCGGACCGTTTGGGCATCGGACGAAAAAAATAACCAACATCCAACCCACAGTAAAACAATTCTATATTTCATTCCTTCTTTCATGTTGATGCATTGAAAATTCTGAATAAATCCCAGGAGATTTTTCATCTTTTTAAAAAGATATTTGAAACGTTAAATTTAAATAAAACTATTAATTCGAAAGATTATGAAATATTATATATTGCGTAATATTATTTAAAATTCTATTTATACTTATTAAATATCTTAAGCATGGGGAGTTTCTTTCAGCGATCATGGTTATTCTTTGCCATCATTACCACAGTATTTTGGGGGATTTGGGGAGCATTTATAGAAATTCCTGAAAAAGCAGGTTTCCCGGCCACGCTGGGTTATTCTGTATGGGCGTTGACCATGATACCCTGCGCATTGGTAGCATTGTACCTGATTGGCTGGAAACTGGAATATGATGTAAGATCTATCTTGTTGGGCTCCACCGTGGGCTTGTTAGGTGCTGGCGGACAGCTACTCCTGTTTCAGGCATTGAGGAGTGGCCCTGCTTACATTGTATTCCCCATCATCTCATTGTTTCCGATTGTAACCATAGCACTTTCCACCAGTATCCTCAAGGAAAAAGCCAGTGCGCGGCAGTGGATCGGCATTGTACTGGCACTCATTGCAGTCTACTTTCTATCTTACCAGGAGCCTGAAAACGGAGAAGGTGGTTCAAAAGGTTGGCTATTGTTCACAGCCCTCGTCTTCCTGATGTGGGGGATACAGGCTTTTGTGATGAAATTCTCCAACGAGACCATGCGTGCCGAAAGCATCTTCTTTTACATGATGATCACTGGGGTATTACTTGTTCCTGTCGCACTGGCTATGACAGATTTTACCCAGGAGATCAATTGGGGTTTTAAAGGACCTTACCTGGCAGGCGGGATCCATGTGCTCAACTCTATTGGAGCACTTACACTTGTTTATGCGGTGAGGTATGGCAAATCAATCATCGTGGTACCCATGACGGGATTATCCCCTCTGATCACCGTGGCGATTTCACTGGTGATCTATGCCGTGATACCGGACTTGTTTCTATCTATTGGGGTGTTGGTAGCCCTGGTAGCCATCTTCCTGTTATCGGAATAAGCCCCAGGGCAGCCGTTCTTAGGCGGGTAATTGTTCTTTAGATGCTCTTTTCTGATAATCCATCACAATATTGGTGAGCTCTTTCACGCCATCCACTAGTGGACGGATCACAGGGATCCCAAGCTTTTCAGCAATCTCCTTTTGATGCACGATCATTTCTGTCTCTGTTGCTTCTAATTCACTCAACGTGACAGCCAGCACCTCAGCACCCAGAGCGTTGATCAATGCGACTTCACTTTCAATGGGGG
>JAHCMM010000110.1 GCA_019192515.1 Cyclobacteriaceae bacterium SS2 | reverse complement strand
CACAATGCCTAAAAAGCGATAAGCTCAGCCCTTTAGTTTTTCCTCCCGGGACTTTTTCATTCTCTTGGCCCTCCTTTTGGCGTGGGATTCAGGCTCAAGGAGGAGTCTGTAAAACAAATCCCTTGTGAAGTCGATGAAGTCTGAAACAAGCGTGGCAAATATGGGTTTTCTTCCGTGCATTGCTTATTCAAATAGTCAATAAAATTTAAGGCTTTATTGAATTAAATTCAAGTCAGACCTGTATTATAGTCTGAAATGAGAGATAAGGAGGATTATGAAATCATTCTTCTCTATCTTTAGTTAATAAGAAAAAAAGCGCATGATCGGTAATCGTTTTACAGAGTTTATCCCAGACAAGGATCCTGAGAAAAGTAGCTTTGATATTCTGCTCAACATTTTCTTGCAGTTACTGGTGATCACTTCCGGTGACGTGAGTGAAGCATTGAGCTGGCTTACAAATCTGGATCGTCAATACAACATTTCCGGTGATGATTATGGCATAGGGAATTTTATTGATGACCTCAAGGAAAAGGGATATATCACAGACGAAAACGAGAAGGGGGAAATCAAAATCACTGCCAAGAGCGAGCAACAGATCAGAAAACGATCACTGGAAGAGATTTTCGGAAAGCTAAAAAAAACCGGTAAGGGTAGTCATGAGACCCCATTCCCCGGTCAGGGAGAGGAGTACGGTACCGATCTGCGAAATTTTGAATTCGGTGATTCTCCGGATCAGATCGATTACACTGAAAGTGTAAAAAACGCGCAGATCAATCAGGGATACCAGGACTTTATGCTCACGGAGAATGACCTGGAAGTGAGGGAGAAGGAATATAAAACGCAGACCTCCACAGTCCTGATGATCGACATTAGTCATTCTATGATCCTTTATGGGGAAGACCGCATCACGCCGGCCAAAAAGGTGGCCATGGCATTAGCAGAGTTGATCACGAAAAAATATCCAAAAGATACGCTGGACATCATCGTCTTTGGTAATGATGCCTGGCAGATTGCCATCAAAGATCTTCCCTATTTGAGTGTCGGGCCGTATCACACGAATACGGTTGCCGGGCTGGAGCTGGCTATGGACCTGCTAAGGAGAAGAAAGAATAAAAACAAGCAGATCTTCATGATCACCGATGGTAAACCAACCTGCCTGAAGGAGGGTATCAAGTATTATAAAAACAGTTTTGGTCTGGATCCAAAGATCCTGAATAAAACACTCAACCTGGCAGCACAATGCAGGCGAATCGATATACCGATCACTACCTTCATGATTGCTTCAGACCCTTATCTCAAGCAATTTGTGAGAGAATTTACCAAAGTAAACAATGGCAATGCTTATTATAGTAGCTTGAAAGGGTTGGGGCATTTGATATTTGAGGACTACAAAAAAAACAGGAGGAAAAATCTCTGAATTAATGGACTATTTAAAACTGACGAGTCAACAAAAGCTCAAGATCAATACACTTGGTGCGCTTAAGAGTACCGGGTATCAGCCTATTTCAGTGAAAGAGGAGCTGAGGAGTAATCTGATCAAGAAACTAAAAAATAAGGAGCAGGTCTTCGAGGGGATCTGGGGTTATGAAGATACGGTAGTTCCGGATGTGGAACGTGCTATTTTGGCCAGACACAACATCAATTTTTTGGGACTTAGGGGTCAGGCCAAGACAAGGATGGCCAGGCTCATGATCCATTTGCTGGATGAGTACATTCCTGCCATTAAAGGATCTGAGTTAAGAGATGACCCTATGTCACCGCTTTCATCTTTTGGTAAATTACAGATTAAAGAGCATGGGGATGAGACTCCCATAGTGTGGGTCCATCGGGATGACCGGTACACGGAGAAGCTGGCAACCCCGGATGTATCTATCGCCGATCTGATTGGTGATGTAGACCCGATCAAAGCGGCTACTTTGAAGCTGCCATATTCTGATGAACGCGTGATCCACTACGGGCTGATTCCACGATCTCACAGAGGTATTTTTGTCATCAATGAGCTTCCTGATTTGCAGCCCCGCATTCAGGTAGCTTTGTTCAATATTTTGCAGGAAGGTGATATTCAGATCAGGGGGTTTTCCCTACGGCTGCCATTAGACATTCAGTTTGTGTTTACGGCAAACCCGGAGGACTATACCAATCGGGGCAGTATTGTCACACCATTGAAAGACAGGATAGATAGCCAAATCATTACTCACTATCCCAAATCTATTGATATAGGGAAGAAGATCACTGCACAGGAAGCCAGGGTAAAGGAAAACAAAGGCATCCAGGTTTTTGATATGATGAAGGACCTCATCGAGCAAATTGCATTTGAAGCCCGGGAAAGTGAATATGTAGATGCCAAGAGTGGTGTTTCTGCCCGGTTGACAATCTCTGCATATGAAAACCTGATGAGTGCGACTGAGCGGAGGTTACTTCTGTCAGGAGAGAAGGAAACCTTCACCAGGATCTCGGATCTCATTGGTGTGATCCCATCTATCACCGGTAAGGTTGAGCTGGTCTACGAAGGCGAGCAGGAGGGGGCAGGTATTGTTGCGCAAAACCTTGTGGGTAAAGCCATTAGAAAGGAGTTTATTAACTACTTCCCTGATCCGGAAAAGATCCGAAAAAATAAGGAGGCACAAAACCCCTATAGCCAGATTACGGATTGGTTTGGAGAGGGCAACATGGTGGATATTTTATATGATTCCAGTTTCAAAGAATATGAAAAAGCATTGATGAGCGTTCCTGGGTTAGAGGCCCTGGTTAATTCTTATCATAAGAAGGCTGACAAGACCTTTAAATTGTTTCTGATGGAGTTTGCGCTCCATGGCTTATCAGAATACAGCATGCTCAGCAAGCATGGGCTTGAGAGAGGCATGCAGTTTAAAGATCTACTCAGCAGTATGTTTTCGATGCCAGGGATGGGAGAAGAAGATGGGGAAGATGAAGATGACAATTATTGATTTGAAATACGCTAGCCATGGACTTACAGGAGATCAAAAGATTGATATATCGTGGCGAGGGGGACAAAATTGAGTTTAAGCACAAGGGCAGCCACCCTGAAAAAGTCATCCGTGAAGTTGTGGCTTTTGCCAATGCAAGCGGCGGACATTTGATTATTGGTGTGGATGATGATGGCAGGATCTCGGGATTGAAATATGCCGATGATGACCATTACCTGCTCAACAAAGCCATTGAAGAACTTTGCAGGCCAGTTATTTCATATACTTCGGAGATTATCCCAATCTCCGAGAAGAGGTCCATCATCCATTATCATATCCATGAGGGTGAAGAAAAACCTTATTATGCCTTTCTGAATAAAAAGCACAGGTTTGGGAAGGCATTTGTCAGGGTGGAAGATAGAAGTGTTCAGGCCAGCCCTGAGATCCGAAAGATCCTGAAGCTGACCCAACACTCCAACGGAGCACATATCGCTTATGGGAATCATGAGCAGGCGCTGTTCAATTACCTCAAAGATCATGACGACATCACGATCAACAGATATCGTCAGGTCACGGGTCTGGAGCAGAAAGAAGCATCCGAATTATTTATCCGCCTGGTGCTGGCAAACCTTCTGAAGATCATCCCACAGGAGAAGGAAGATTTGTTTGTGGCTGTGGAGGAGTAAAATGCAGGAGCATTCCTGCTAAAATTTCATGTGGATAAATTTTTAAAAAATTATCATACTTCACCTGCCATATTTACGCGACAATTCATAATATTACATCAGCCGCGTTTTTATTGTAAACCACCAGGGACCAACAAATGGTAAGGACCAAGAAGGAGAAGAAAATTTTCGTTTTAGATACATCGGTCATCCTCTACTCACATGACTCCATTCTCAACTTTCAGGAACACGATGTAGGAATTCCCATTACCGTATTAGAAGAGCTGGACTCTTTTAAGAAGGGAAATGACACCAAGAATTTCGAAGCCCGGGAATTTACCCGACTAATCGATTCGTTAGCTAAGGGGCATATGCTTCAAAACTGGATACCCCTGAATGGAAAGACCAAGGGTAAATTCAAAGTGTTGATGGAGTCTGATAGCACAGTGGATGCCTGTAAGATATTTGGAGACAACAAAAATGATCACCGAATCCTCAATGCGGCCCTGGCTCTCAAAGAAGTGGAGAAGGATAAGAAAGTTATCCTGGTCAGCAAAGACATCAATCTTAGGCTCAAAGCGAAGTCTCTGGATATCCTTGCAGAAGACTATGAGACTGGCAAAATCAAAAATGTCAATACCCTCCACACAGGGAAAGAGGAGCTGGACGATGTAGCTTCTGCAGATATCGATACCCTCTTCAAGAAGGGATCCATCGCTACATCGAAAGTGCTCAAAAAGGTAAAGCCAATATCCAACATGTTCTATATCCTGAAAAGCGAGAAGAATTCGGTGTTGGCATCATATAATCCTGTCACAGAGGAAGTCAGCAAGGTTGAGAAAACATCAGTATACGGGATCAAGCCCAAGAACGCAGAGCAGACTTTTGCTATCAATGCCATGCTCAACCCGGAAGTTCGCCTGGTAAGTATCACAGGAGTAGCCGGGACAGGAAAAACATTATTGGCACTGGCATCAGCACTCGAGCAACGAAGAAAATATAAGCAGATATACCTGGCCCGCCCTATAGTGCCATTGAGTAACAAAGACATCGGGTATCTCCCAGGGGACATTAAGTCGAAGCTTAATCCCTACATGGAGCCATTATGGGATAACCTGAAGTTTATCCAGAACCAGTTTAAGGAAGCGGATAAGGAGTATAAGAACATAACGGAGATGGTGAACCAGGAAAAGCTTGTCATCACTCCTTTGGCTTATATCAGGGGGCGAAGTCTTTCCAATATCTTTTTCATTGTGGATGAGGCTCAAAACCTGACACCCCATGAGATC
>JAHCMM010000109.1 GCA_019192515.1 Cyclobacteriaceae bacterium SS2 | reverse complement strand
GTAATGATACTGATTGGATTCCTGAATTTCAACGCTACTTCAAGGATCTTCCTGGTAAGTTTAAGCTTTCGCTCCACTGGCTGATAACAATCTGTATTGCCACTCAACATAATAGCCTGACTTCTCCAACCCTGCGCCAGAAACCTCCTTTCAAGCTGCTCTGCAATATCCTGCTTCACAACAATCTTACTTTCAAAATCCAAACCTGCGCTGAAGCCCCAGTAGGTATGAGAATTCCTGGCATAACAGTAGATACACCCATGTTCACATCCCTGATAAGGATTGATAGAATACCCTAATTTCAGATCAGGACTGTCATTCTTGCTGAGTGGATTTTTAACTGTTTCAAAAAACAGCTGAACTTCAGGGTTTTCTATGCTGGTGTCTTCATCAATACCCTCGAAGTGGGTTTGAGTAATTTCCTGCTTCAGAAATGGATTCGCAGGGTTGAATTGTGCTCCTCTACCTTTTAACATTACACTAAAATACTAATTATTTTAGTATAGTACTAACTATGATAGCTTTATTTACTGGAAACAATTTTGATCTTACTCATTCCATAAGCTACCCCCATACCTGTCATGGCACCAAAAAGATGCGACTCCCAGCTAATCTGATCATTAGAAGGAAAAATTCCATAGATCAAACCTCCATAAATGACCAGTATGATAATGGAAATGATAATTGATTTGAAATTTCTTCTGAAGATTCCGAAGAAAATAAGAAAAGTGGCCAATGCATAAACCAGCCCACTGGCACCAATGTGGTAGAACGGTCTTCCAAAAATCCAGACCAGGACATTGGTAAGGAAATATGATTGTAAAAAAACCTGTGAGGCTATCCGATCATAAAATATGTACACTGTAGAGCCCAGAAATATCACCGGAAAAGTATTCGATATCAGGTGAGTTACTCCTCCATGGATCAAAGGGGCGGTAAAGATACCTATCAGCCCATTCAGAGATCGGGGTAAAATACCCAAAAAACCCAGGTCTATGTACATGTATAGCTGAATGGAGTATACAAGCCACATGAAGAATACCAATCTTAATGGGGGTATGATACTGGAACGCCCCATCTAATATTGGCCAGGTGCTAAATAAGTGTTTAGCATATCATTTTTTTGGCTCGTGAATCATTTTCAGATCCACCAGCTGCGATTCTTCATAGCTTACAGAGAGATACCCCAGTACTCCTCCTGATGCCTCTGCGATTCTCTTGGCGAATTCCTTCAGACTGGCATAAAGTTTTATGCTGAAGGTCTTATCTATTTTCGGAAATATCACGTTCAACTTGCGAAGCTCAGCAGAGATCTCTTTGGTTCTTTCAGTTACATCATCAGGTAGCTCATCAATCAATTGATCAAAGTCCTGCTTAAAAGTCTTACCTACTTCATGAAAATATTCAAGTAGCTGCTCACGGGCTTTGCTTTGTTTGATGTGCAGTATTTCCACTGCCTCTGCATATTCCTTCTTATCGATAGTTCCGTCGGCTCCACCAATAAGAATAGCAACATATGCCGGGGCTTTTAATAATACATTGATTTCATCTTCGCGAAGTCCTTCAAATTCCTTAATCATAATATTGAGCTACTTAAAATTTTGATCGAAAATAGTAAAATTAGACTTTTGATTGTGTGATTAAACAAACATTTTTGGGCAAAAAACATGCCTGTTTGAATTATTAATTTTCAACGGCATATTGAGGGGTTTCTTTACTTATATAAAGATCAAACACAGCTTTTATCCTGGCTAAAACCTCTCGTGTGGCCAATGTAGAGGACAACTCACCCTTTTGATCGGCTGAATATGCCTGGGCATCAATACCAAAATGGTCTGCAATAAACAAGGCCCTGTAACAATGAAAGTCCTGTGTAATGATCAGTATTTTGTCTGACCCATACACCCATTTGGACCGCACTACAGAATCCAGCGTACTCACCCCTTCAGGGTCCAGCACGATTACTCCTTCAGGAATCCCTTTTGCCAGCAAAGCATTGAGCATGTCTTTTGGTTCATTGTAAAATTGGGTTCTGTTGTCACCACTCACAATGATTTTTCTGATGTGTCCGGATCGGTAGAGTCTCGCCGCTGCATCGATTCGCTGATCAAAATAAAGATTGTTATGCCCTTCTATCGTTCGCTTACTGGTACCTAAAATCAGTCCCACCCTGTCGCGAGGGACTAAATCAGTGGTATAGTGAATCTTATGGACTGTTGAATTTACAATCCAAAAGTTTACTGTCAGCAGAATAGCCGCTACGGCCGTGCAGGTCAATGCACCAATCTTAAGTACCCTTGAAAAATTCATCTAAGCTTTCCTATTCTTCGTCTCCTTTTCCTTTATTGAATAGTCCAAGCTGGTTATCTTCTTTTTCTACTTCTTCTTTAATAGATGATTTCAATTCCTCCAATGAACCCTCATTGTCATCGGTGGTCTCCTTATCAGGCTCACTTTCTACCCTGTTAACTTCTAAAACATTCTGAACAGGAAATTTATTCCCAATGGCTTTCCAGCCTTTCACATCAATCAGCTCGTCCAGGTCAAAGGTTTTATTCTGATGACTTCTACCCTCTTTGTATTTCACATCCACGGTTGTCTCTTCATCATTGCAGGCAAAATACAGTTTCGAACCCTTGGCTTCACTGATGAAGTTGAAGCGCTTTCCTATAGTGCTCGTTTCCACAATAAACCGTTTTACATACACCATCTTCGATTCCCCGTCTATGTGGACCGCGCTAACAGCTTTGTCAGGGTCGAACTTGCTGATACCAATGACTTTATTGGTTTCATATCGATTGGTTAGCTCGAATGAAGTCAATTCGTATGAGCCGTCATTGTAGAAAACAATGATCAGATCATCAGGTCCGAAGTTCCCAAGTTTTTTACCTCGTTTGTCAGTATTGAGGCGCCCAACAATTTCATCATACCAAATATCCAGACCACCCAGAGTAGAGACACCTGCAGCTTTAAACTGGACTTTTCTGACTGGGTATTTGGTCAGGATATTTCCACCTGCTCCCCTGCCTTTGATCTCCAATTCGGCAAAGTCAAAATCGAATACCTTTTTTCTGGCTTTTGATGCAGCCGTCAGGAATACTGTCACTACCTCCGCCTCACCATTGGGATTGGCAGAGAAATAATGAACTTTGGAACCTTTGGCTCCACGGGTAAGATCGTATTCCCGATCGCGTGTCACAGACAATACCTGGAAACGTTTCACCATGCTTCTGCCAGACTTTCCATCCACATAGGCCAGGTTGTAGACCATCCTTTCATCGCCCTTCTTGAAAACGCCCGCATAAAGGATGTCTTTCCCCACAAACACCTTGTCCTGAATTTTAGTCACCAGACACTTTCCATCCTTCCTAAAGACGATGATATCGTCTATGTCAGAGCATTCCCCAATCAACTCGTCTTTTTTCAGTCCATAACCGATAAACCCGTCTTCTCTATTGACATAAAGCTTGGCATTGTTTGCTGCTACAACAGTAGCTGCGATAGTATCGAAATTGGTGATTTCGGTTTTTCTCTCCCTGCCCTTCCCGTATTTGTCAATCAGATTTTGATAGTACTGAATAGAGAAATCCGTGATATGGTCGAGGTGATATTCTGTTTCTTTCAGCTCCTCTTCAAACTTCTTCAGAAGCTCATCGGCTTTGAAGGTATCATATTTTGAGATCCTTTTGATCTTAATCTCCGTGAGCCTGACAATGTCGTCCTGGGTGATCTCCCGGTAGAACTGCGGCTTATAAGGATCCAAACCCTTGTCGATAGTAGAAATTACATCTTCCCAGGTTTCACATTCCTCAATATCACGATAGATTCTGTTTTCAATGAAAATCTTTTCAAGGGATGAAAAAAGGATCTTTTCGAGCAATTCTCCTTTCTTGATTTCCAGCTCCTGCCTCAGCAATGAAACGGTCTGATCAACCGAATGCTTCAGGATCTCGGAAACCCCCACAAAATGTGGTTTGTCCTGGATGATCACACATGCATTGGGAGAAATAGATACCTCACAATCTGTAAAAGCAAATAAGGCATCGATGGTGATATCCGGTGACACTCCTGGTGCCAGCTTGATCAGGATTTCAATGTCCTTTGCGGTATTATCAATGACCTGTTTGATCTTGATCTTTCCTTTGTCATTCGCCTTGACAATAGAATCTATCAGGGAAGTGGTAGTCGTCCCAAAAGGGATGTCCCGGATAGCGATGGTCTTTGAATCTACTTCTTCTATGGAAGCCCGAACACGGACTTTCCCACCTCGATGACCATCATTGTAGTCGGAAACATCAATCTTTCCGCCCGTAAGGAAATCCGGGTAGAGTTTGGGTTTCTTGCCTTTTAAAATGCCGATGGAAGCCTCCAGCAGCTCGACGAAGTTATGAGGTAAAATCTTTGTAGATAGTCCAACAGCGATTCCCTCTACACCCTGGGCGAGCAAAAGCGGGAATTTTACCGGAAATGTAACGGGTTCTTTCTTGCGGCCATCATATGACAACTGCCATTCAGTAGTCTGGGGATTGTAGATCACCTCCAGGGCAAACTTGGAGAGCCTGGTCTCGATATAACGTGCTGCGGCTGCTCCGTCCCCTGTCCGCACATCCCCCCAGTTTCCCTGGGTATCCAGCAGGAGATCTTTTTGACCAATATTCACAATGGCATCCGAAATGGAAGCATCACCATGCGGGTGATACTGCATGGTACTACCAATGACGTTGGCCACTTTATTGAACCGGCCATCGTCCATCTCCTTTACCGCATGCAAAATCCTTCTTTGAACCGGTTTTAATCCATCTTCAATGGCCGGAACAGCTCGTTCCAGGATTACATAGGAAGCATAATCCAAAAACCAGTTTTCGTACATCCCTGAAACCGGGATCACGTCATGTAACTCTTCTTCTCCGTTTTTACCGTTTTCTTCGCTCATTACACGTTAAAAAATTTCAAACCATAAAATGTTATAAATCAAAAAATAGCCGATAGCTGCCGAAACTGAGATCAGGTTTCCAATCAGAAAATAATCATTTGAAACCCGGTCATCGTCTTTGATATGGGTGGCAATTTTCAATGCACCAAACAGCGTCAATGCATGAAAAATGTCATTTACCATGGCAAAAAACAGAAACAATCGCTCAAAGGTACCGCGTATTGCACCCGAAAATGACATTCGGCCTCTGTTCATTATCTTAATTAAGATGAAAAAACAGAGGTTGGTAATCAATTCCCCAGCCACAAGGACTGAAGCAAACAAAGCAACTTCCTTAATGCACGGCATCTGTAAGTTCTTTCATCAGTTCTTTACAAACCAGATACTCAGCTATTGCCAGGCTCCGCTCCCGCCGCCACATGGTTGAAGGGTCCTTCTTGAGCTTTTTTGCTACCATTTTGTAATCTCCATATTTTAAAAAGGCAGCTACTACCTGCCTGTCTTTTTCATGCCAGCTGTCTACAAAATGTTGAAACAGCACAAACAATTTGTTTAGTCGATCGGAAACAGTCAAACTCACAGTTTCAAAACGATTAAAGGTCTTTTTCAACTCAGATAACCTGTTTCTTGCTTCGGTCAAACCTTTACCCAGCATCCCGTGAGCGTGTTTCTTCTCAATCGGCGTCTCTATTTCTCCATACAGCAACACGTACCTCAACTTAAAACCAGATGCACGCTCCACAATCAACTCTTCCAATCTGAATATGATATCCACTGCCGCACTCATGTCACCCATGATCCCCTGAAACTCATCCCCCAGTGTGATGGTCATGGGTGATTCAATGCTGTCGTCAAACTCTCTGTTAACGATTTTCACCAATTGCTTGAACTCATCCATCAGAGGTCCGGATGAATAATCAGAGCTATCAACGATATCAGCCATCAGGATATAATACATCATTGCATATTTATTACAATAATATAAAAATTGTAATAATATTACAAATATTAACTGATTGCATTTTTAATACAATTAGTTAAGGTAATCATTCAACCTTTGAGACATATCTTCCAAATACGGAATAAAACTGGTAGAATGCGTGCCTTCCACAATTTCAATAAAACTTACCTTGCTGGAATTGAAGTGACTAAAAACCTCAACAGAAATTTCATATGGTACTGTAATGTCAGCACTTCCATGATACATGATCATATCAATTCCAGGTGTCCAGTCCGTCAGACTATTACTTTCAAAAGCCTCATTAATTTCATCGAACTTAGCATCGTTGGTATTTTCGAGATAGTCTTCGGCTACCAGATCAGCTATTTCTGTTGTCAATTGCAAATTGATCTCACTTCCACTCAGATCACCACCAAACAGGTCCGGGATTCTGCTGGCATAGGGTTCCTTAAAGTACGTTGATAAAGGACTTGTCCAGTCATAAGTTACCCGATAGGACTCTGCAACATAGGCAATGAAGAATGGTTCTTCGTAGGTCTCCTGCTCAAAAAAATAGTCTCTGACGCCTTTCACATCATACCCGCCAGCTGCCGGAAATGATACTTTGAGGCTGAAGCCTTCGATATCCTGCTCTTCATAGTATTTGTGTGTCGCCATGGTGGCATATCCGCCCTGAGAATATCCAGCCAGATACAAATCTTCCGGTAAATCCAGACCTGTTGCAGCAGCCAGTTCTTTCGCTGCATACAATTGATCCACTATGGCGCTAGCCGTTAAGGACTCATCGTAGTAAGGATGCATGATATCCACGGAAGCACCAAATCCAATATAATCAGGAATAGAAACCATCAGACCAGCTGATGATACTGTAGCGTAAACCAGCAAATCATTTGTAGTCACATTATTGGATGGGGCCTGATCATCTGCTGCTATGGTGCCATGCTGAAAGCTCAGTGTGCCTTTTGCTTTTTCCATCACTGGCAAGGCCACCACTCCTGAAGCAACAATCTCCTCTCCTTTGTATTGAGTAGAATAACTGATTTTATAGACATCAACATCATATTGCAAGCTGGCAACAGGGATATCAAGTTGAGAAAAAATGATGGCACTTCTTACCGTAGCAGAACTGATGGTAGAAACCTTTTCAAATTCGACGATATAATCAAAAGAAGGACCATCATCATCCTTGTTACATGCGGTAGCAACAAGTAGAAGTACAAAACAGAAAGCTAATTTGTAATTTAACCGGACCACTTTTATGATTCGACCATCACTGGCTCTTCTTTTACTATATCTTTTTCTACCTTCAATTTGTTGATGATAAACTCCTGTCGTTCAGGGGTGTTTTTACCCATGTAAAAGGATAGGATATCTTTTGTTTTGGTATCCTTTCTCAGGATTACAGGTTCCAGCCGAATGTCTTCTCCAATAAACCCGGCAAACTCGCTAGGAGAAATCTCACCGAGTCCCTTGAATCGGGTGATCTCAGGCTTTCCTCCAAGCTTCTCTATCGCATCTCTTCTTTCGGTATCGGAGTAGCAGTAGATGGTTTCCTTTTTGTTTCGGACCCTGAAAAGCGGCGTCTCCAGGATATAAACATGCCCATTTCTAACCAGTTCAGGGAAGAATTGAAGGAAATACGTCAACAACAACAACCTGATATGCATACCATCTACATCGGCGTCAGTAGCAATCACGATCTTTCGGTATCTCAGGCCTTCAAGGCCATCTTCAATGTTCAGGGCGTGCTGAAGCAGGTTAAACTCCTCATTTTCGTAAACGACCTTTTTGGTTTGTCCGTAGCAGTTGAAAGGTTTTCCTCTCAAACTGAAAACCGCCTGGGTTTGCACATCCCTCGACTTGGTGATAGACCCACTGGCAGAGTCACCCTCCGTAATGAAGATCATGGTATTTTCCAGCTTTTCATCATCACCACGTTTGTCGTTGAAATGCAGTCGACAATCACGCAGTTTCTTATTGTGGAGATTGGCTTTTTTAGCCCGCTCGTTTGCAAGTTTCTTGATTCCCGCTATCTCTTTTCGCTCACGCTCAGATTGCAGGATCCTTTTCAATAAAGCATCTGCGGCATCTGCATGCTGGTGCAGGTAATTGTCCAACTCTTTCTTGAGAAAATCATTTACAAAAGTTCTCATCGTCGGGCCTTCAGGGGCCACATTTTGAGAACCCAGCTTGGTTTTGGTCTGGCTTTCGAAGACAGGCTCCTGCACCCTTACTGCTATAGAAGCCACAATAGATGCCCTGATATCAGCTGCGTCAAATTCTTTCTTATAGAAGTCCCTGGCCGTTTTTACAATAGCCTCTCTAAAGGCAGCCAGGTGTGTACCTCCCTGGGTTGTATGCTGACCATTGACAAAGGAGTAATATTCTTCGCCATATTGGTTGGCATGGGTCAGCGCCACTTCAATATCCGATCCCTTCAGGTGAATAATAGGATATCGCAATGTCTCTTCGTCTACCTTACGCCTCAGCAAATCCAGCAATCCATTCTCCGAATGATACTTTTTCCCATTAAAGTTGATGGTAAGACCAGCATTTAGATAGGCATAGTTCCAGATGAGGTTTTCCAGAAACTCAGGAATAAAATGGTAATGTTTAAATACCTGATCATCCGGTTCAAACTCAATCAGCGTACCATCACGCTCCTCTGTTTTGAAAACTTTAGCATCATTGATGATCTCACCACGTTCAAACTCTGCCAGTTTAGACTGACCTTCCCGGAATGACTGTACTTTGAAGTGTGTACTTAATGCATTGACAGCCTTGGTACCGACCCCATTCAGTCCAACAGACTTCTGGAAAGCACCGCTATCATATTTACCACCTGTGTTGATCTTGGATACACAATCAACCACTTTTCCTAAAGGAATACCGCGACCAAAATCCCGGACCTCTACCTTGTGGTCTGTCACCTTGATGTTGATGGTCTTTCCATACCCCATCATGTGCTCATCTATACTGTTGTCTAGAACTTCTTTTACCAGCACATAGATACCATCGTCATGCGCTGACCCATCACCCAGTTTCCCAATATACATCCCGGGCCTCAATCTGATATGTTCCTTCCAGTCGAGGGATTTAATACTGTCTTCGGTATACTGAACTTCCGCCATCTTTCTTCTAAAAAATATTATTCACACTAATTCAACCAAGGCTTGAATTTAGATAAAATTCTGATGCTTTAAATGGAAAAAAATAATCCTAATTTAGGATTTTAATTGAAGTAATCAGCAATAATTCACTGATTTTGAGGAGCTTCTATTTTCTTTTCAAAACAAGAAAAATAAGTCCTACCAGCCATCCTAATATCAGGATTGGACCCAGCCAATTCAAATAATAGTAATTGGAGGCCGGGATATGAGCAGGGTTGTTCAGGACTCCCAGAAACCCGATGATCAGGGAAAGGTAAAGATTGAAAATAAACGTAAACCCTCCTATCCAGGCTTTTAGAAACTCATCAATTGCTTTCTTATTAATGATATTCTGGATCACCAGGATCAACACATTCACAGCAATAAATATCCCCACGGCGCTATAAAAGAAATTTTCTTTGTTGATCTCGGCCATCCCCTCTTCATCAAGCTTGACCATGATGGGCATGTAGGCATAAACCAGTGAAAGGGTTCCAAGAAAAATCAGTACAGAAAAAACTTTAATGAGTTTTACAGCCTTTAACATGAATGGTGTGGTGTTGAATATGATAAAGCCGCAAAACTAGGAATATTAACTCCGTAAATGTGAGCCATTATTAAATTAACTTTGAAGATTGTTAGATAACAATTCATTTTTGATCGTCAACGCATTCCTCCTTCATGAGAATTCTTTTTCTGATTCCCCTGACAATTTGCCTTTCTTGCTATAAAGCACCACAAATTGACGGTTTTGACACTCAGGCATGGAAGGAAACTATTTCCTGTGATCAGAATAGACTCGATGAGGCCAATGTCCTGTTAGCCAACGAGCAAAAACTCCTTTCCGCGAATCAGAACGAAGTACAAGAACTCCTGGGCAACCCGGATGAACATGAGTTGTATAGCAGAAACCAGAAATTCTTTTATTATAACCTCAGCCCAAAATGTGATTCAATACCCGGGCAGCGGTTATCCGTCAGGTTTGACGCACTGGGGCGTGTAAATGAAATTCAGATCATCAGTGTATTTGACTGAATCAGAAGGTGACCAGTGATTGGATCTCAACATCCTGCTCTTTCAGCTTCTTCCTGCCATTCAGAAACGCCAGCTCAATCAAAAAAGAGTAACCCAATACTTTTCCATTCATTTTTTGGATCAACTGTGCAGCCGCTTTTGCAGTGCCTCCGGTAGCCAGCAAGTCATCGTGGATCAATACCTGATCTCCGGATCTGATGGCATCCTCATGCATCTCTATCTCTGCACTTCCATACTCCAGGTCATATGCATGCCTCACCGTTTTATAAGGAAGCTTACCCGCCTTTCTCACGGGGATAAAGGGTACTCCAAGCTGCTGGGCTAGCTGAAGACCATAGATAAATCCTCGTGACTCAATTCCAACAAGAGCGGCAATCCCTTTTCCTTTCCAATACGAATAGAAGGCCTCACTTACCCGTAAGCTAAGCTTTGGATCCGCCAAAACGGGTGTAATGTCTTTAAAAAGGATGCCGGGCTTTGGAAAATCAGGCACATCCCTGATTGTTTCCTTGAGCCTTTGAGAAAGATCGTTCATGGTCCGAAGATAATTATTCGAACCTTAATGACTCAATCGGATCAAGTTTTGAAGCTTTATATGCAGGGAGATATCCTGAGATCAGACCAACGAGCGTCCCTACGACCACTCCAAAAAGTATCCAAAGCCACGGGATCACAAAGGACCCCGAACTGATTATGCTTGAGACCAGGTTTCCGATTCCAATACCTAACAATATGCCGCCTGCACCACCCATCTGGCAGATCACAATGGCTTCAATCAAAAACTGTTGTCGTATTTTGAGAGGTGTGGCACCAAGTGCTTTTCTAATCCCTATTTCTCTGGTGCGCTCTGTCACCGATACCAACATGATATTCATCAATCCGATGGAAGCGCCAAGCAGCGTGATAAAGCCAATTGAAAATCCTCCGATCCTCAAATATCCCGTAATTTCTCCCATTCTCTCTGCAAGCGACCTGTTCACCTGGATTTCGAAAGAGTCTTCTTCTTTCACTGGATCACGACGGATCGCCCTCATCACGCCTCTCGCTACACCTGTCGCCGCATCCATTTGCTCTGAGCTGGGAATTGAAACTGTAGCTTCATAATTTAACCCTCTGCCAGCCGCCAACCTGCGTGCTGAAAGTGTTGGGATCAGCACCATGCGGTCGACAGAGTTATTTCCTGCCGCACCACCCTGGGTACCGAGTAATCCGATCACCTGGAACCTTTGCCCCATCACGCTTATATGCTGGTCTACAGGGTTTTCGTAATCTTCAAAAAGCGTTTTTTTGATATCTGATCCAATAATGGCTACCAACCCACCATTTTCTGCTTCACTAGAAGAAAACGCACGCCCTTCTTCAATATCATAACCATCCACGACGAGGTAGTCATAATCCCCTCCCTGAACCCTGCTATTTGGATTGGTGACTTTGGACCCCCTTTTTATTTCAGCATTCCAGGTGACCAGTGCATTCACACTCACCAGACCCGGTCCATTGTAGCGCTCTTTGAACATAACAAGGTCCTGATAAGTCAGCGGAGGATATACTTTACTCGTTTTCCCCTCTCGCGCGCCTCTGTCCACACGCTTACTTTCCATATCAAATGTATTGGAACCAAGGTTGCTAAAGCTTTCTTCGATCGACAATTGAATCCCATCAATAGCAGTGAGGATACCAACTAAAGAGGTTATCCCTATGGCTATGATGGCAGCCGTTAAAATTGTCCTCAGCTTGTTGGCATTGATCGACTTAATCCCTTCCTTTATGTTTTCTCTCAGGTCCATCGGATAAAATTACAGAACTTGGCTTCAAACTATCCATGAATTTGAAACGTTGTAACTTTAAATTCAGATGCAAATGAAAAAGCTTTTATTATCAGCGGTAATATTTGTCCTTGGATTGCAAATACAAGCAGCTTATTTGTACATCCCGATGGATGAAACTCAGAAGAACCATCTGAAATCTTATGGAATTGCATACTGGATTCTGACTCAGGATGTAGAAGTTGACTGGTTGCTCAATTATAATGGTGGCAGTTTTTTGGTAAAACATCACCAGCTAATTGAAAACGAATGCATCATCAGGGGTGTATCCTACCAGGTAATCTCCGACGCCCAGGCCAACAGCATCCTGGCCAAAATATCAAGCCCCTCATCCAATATGGACGTAATGAAGCTGGAAAAACATCCCAAAATCGCGGTTTACAGCCCGAAAAGCAAACAACCATGGGACGACGCGGTAACATTGGTACTTACCTATGCCGAAATTCCGTATGATGTGATTTTTGATGATGATGTCATGTACAATGAGCTGCCAAAGTACGACTGGCTTCACCTGCATCATGAAGACTTTACGGGGCAGTATGGGAAATTCTACAAAACTTATCATCATTTTCCCTGGTATCAGCAACAGCAAAAAGAGTATGAAGAATCTGCCCGTAAGCATGGTTTCTCCAAAGTATCACATCTTAAACTTGCTATCGTAAAACGAATCAAAACCTATGTGGCCAGCGGCGGATTCCTTTTTGCCATGTGTTCAGCAACTGATACCTATGACATCGCGCTGGCGGCAGAGGGTATTGACATCTGTGAATCGATATATGATGGTGATCCGGCAGACCCCCAGGCTCAGCAAAAGCTGGACTACAGCAAGACTATGGCATTCGAGAACTTCGAAATAGAAAGAAACCCGCTGGAGTATGAATACTCAAACATCGACAACCAACAACAGATGAGAGGGTTAAACCAGTCCAATGATTTTTTCAGCCTTTTCCAGTTTTCTGCAAAATGGGACCCCATTCCTACGATGCTCACTCAAAACCATGAAAAGATCATCAGAGGATTTATGGGACAGACCACTTCTTTTAAAAAGAGCCTGATCAAATCTGATGTGGTGATCATGGGCGAAACCAGGTCTATCGATGAAGCCCGGTATATCCATGGGGTCCTGGGCAAAGGATTTTGGACATTCTACGGAGGTCACGATCCTGAGGATTATCAGCACTACGTGAACGAAGAGCCTACCGATCTCAACCTGCATCCCAACTCAGCAGGATATCGGCTGATCCTGAACAATATATTGTTTCCCGCAGCCAAGCAGAAAAAACAGAAAACATAGTCTCAACCCAGAACTTGTTGAGTTATCTGTTTGTTCATAAGCAGGTCTTACGTAAACTTGCACAAAGGTTAATTTATGAGCATTTCCAAAGAAAACATCCTTAAAGCGTTAGGTGAAGTACAGGATCCGGATCTAAAAAAAGACCTGGTTACCCTTGGGATGATACAGCAGGTAAATATCGATGGAAATAAGATTTCTTTTCAGGTTGTCCTGACAACACCAGCATGTCCTTTGAAAGAAATCATCCGGAAGGATTGCGAAAACGCTCTCATCAGAAACCTTGGTGAAGATATTGAGCTGGATATCGAGATGACGTCCACTGTGACTACCACCCGTAATACCACTCCTATTCTCAAAGGTGTAAAAAACATTATAGCGATTGCTTCTGGTAAAGGCGGAGTTGGTAAATCTACCGTATCCTCCAACCTGGCAGTCTCCCTGGCCAAAACAGGTGCAAAAGTCGGGTTGATTGATGCCGACATCTTCGGTCCTTCTATCCCTACCATGTTCAATTGTGAACATGAACAGCCAGGTGTGGAAAAGATCGATGGCAAAAACATGATCATACCTATCGAGCAATACCAGGTTAAACTGATGTCGATAGGCTTTTTGAGTCCTCCTGGAAATGCTGTGGTATGGCGTGGTCCGATGGCTAGTTCAGCCTTGAAGCAGTTTCTGGGTGATACCAAATGGGGAGAACTTGATTATTTATTGATTGATCTTCCTCCGGGTACAAGTGATATACATTTGACACTGGTACAATCTGTGCCGGTAACAGGTGCGGTCATTGTCACCACCCCACAAAAAGTAGCCCTGGCAGATGCTGTTAAAGGTTTGATGATGTTTAAACAGCCTCAAATCAACGTTCCGCTTTTGGGTTTGGTGGAGAACATGGCATTTTTTACTCCTGAGGAGCTTCCTGACAATAAATATTTTATCTTTGGAGAAGAAGGTGGAAGGCGATTGGCTGAAAGTCACGAAGTTCCTTTCCTTGGTCAGATACCCATTGTACAATCTATCAGGGAAAGCGGAGATTCCGGATACCCCGCTGTTTTGAAAGATGACATCACAGCAGAGGCATTCAGTAATCTGGCTTCTTCACTTGCCCAACAGGTAGCAATACGCAATGCCACCATGGCTAAAACCCAAAAAGTAGAGATCAATGCCTGAAATTAAGGAACGCATAGAAACCGCATTAGATAGCATCAGGCCTTACCTTGAAGCAGATGGGGGTAATGTAAAAATTCTGAAGGTAGATGAAGACAACAAGGTCTATCTGGAGCTCCTTGGAAACTGTGGCAATTGCCCGATGTCTACCATGACACTGAAAGCTGGCGTGGAAGAAGCGATCAAACGAGCTGTACCTGAAGTGACAGCGGTTGAAGCGGTAAATATCACGACGCCGGATGATCCTAATGCTGTATTACCCCAAAGAATGATGTAAAATGAGAGCCGCACTGGCCATCCTGATACTTTGCCAGGTGACTATCTTGTTTTCACAAGAGCGGTGTGCAACAAATTTTACTCCTACAAATCAAATCATCATCAATCAGTCCGACCAGTTCGAATCCTGGATTTCGGAGATGAAAGTCAGAAAAAGAGACTTCAGGCAACAACACGCTGCCAGGGCAAATGAAGTATACACGATACCTGTAGTATTTCATATTATCCATAATGGTGAGAGTATCGGGCAAGGTGTAAATATCTCCGATCAGCGTATCCAGGAGCAGATCGATGTTCTGAACAAAGACTTCAGGAGACAAAACGATGATGCTTCCTCTACCCCACCCATCTTTCAACCTGTAGCGGCTGATACTGAAATTAATTTTGTTTTGGCAAAGCAGAACCCTGAGGGGTTGCCTTCATCCGGTATTGTTAGAGTTCAGGGATCAAAAGCTCAGTATAATGCCTCACAGGATGACGCCCTGCTGAAAAGTGAAAGCTATTGGCCAGCAGAAAACTACCTGAATATCTGGGTAACCAACCTGGCTGGCAACTTTATCGGGAATGCTCAGTATCCATTTGCCAACCTACCGGGTCTACAGGGCCAGTTTCTGAATTACAGACTCACAGACGGGCTGGTAATTGATTACTTATGGGTAGGCATCAACACCAATACGACATCATTTGATTCTTATGGACGCACCGCTACTCATGAGTTGGGGCACTATCTGGGGTTGAGACATACCTGGGGCGATGGAGGATGTAGTTTCGATGATTTTTGTGCTGATACACCTGCAGCATCAGGAAGCTATTCAGGAAAAAGTGCGCCTTGCACCTTCCCGGATGACCAGCGGATATGTAATGAAGGGTCACCCATGTTTCAAAACTTCATGGATTATACGGACGATGAATGCATGAATCTCTTCACATTCGATCAGAAAGAACGTATGCGGCTGGTTTTGGAGTACAGCCCCAGGAGAAGGACATTGCTCGTTTCTCCCGGACTCGTTTCCCCTGTTCAATTTGCTAATGACCTGGGTATCCGCACCATTTTATCACCCGAAATTTCAGATTGTGATGGGTTTCTGGACCCTTCAATTGAGATCAGGAATTACGGCACTAACAATATCACATCATTTACAGTAGGTTTCTACATCAACAACCAGCTTGTAGAGTCTGTGAACCAATTATCTAATCTATCTCCGTTGGATGTTTCCATTGTAAACTTTGGATCAGTCTCCATCAATCAAGCGATATTCAATAAAGTAGAATTCCGAGTAATATCCGTAAATGGGATTTCAGACAACAATCAGGTCAACAACAATAAAAGCCTGAATATTCTACCCAATGAAACGGCCATCATCCCTTTCTTTGAAGATTTTGAAGGTCAACTTAAGGTCACAACCATTGGTGAATTTGGAAAGAGCTCAAGCTGGGAAATTGCCACAGCTCCGGACAATACAGCCCTCAACAAAGCTGCAAAACTGGATTTTTACAATTCGCAGGACAACATTGGGTCCCTGGACCTGATGCTAACAAAAGTGCTGGACCTTTCCAATCTCAGTACAGCATTACTTTCATTCAAGTATGCTTATGCTCCCAGATCAGATAGTATCTACAACGATGGGTTGATTGTGGCTATTTCCACTGATTGCGGCAATAGCTTCCCGGTTGATGAATACTTCTTTGAAAAATATGGTACGAACCTGGGCACCGTGCTCCCCAGAAGCCAGGAATTCACACCTATGTCGCCTTTTGANTGGGAGGAAGAACTCATCAACCTGACTCCCTATATAGGTAGTGATTATGTTCAGATTGCTTTTATAGGCATTAATGGCGGTGGTAATAATCTCTATCTTGATAGTATCGCCATTACCTCAGACAATTTGCTTGCATATGATGTGGGAATACGCCAGATCAGTAACGTATCTCAAGTGACCTGCTTCAACGAATTTGTCCCAGTGCTTGAAGTCAAAAACTATGGATATGAGACTGTCAACAACCTGTTGATCTCGTATGATTCTGAAAACGGTGCCGAAGGATTTCAATTTTCTAACCTGAATTTACTTTCCGGTGCTTCAACCAACCTGATACTTCAAGGGAACCTGAAAAGCGGGTTAAACCAACATGAATTCGAGGTGATTTCTGTCAATCAGCGAGTGGATGAGTACTCACCCAATAATAAGCTTCGATATTATGCAGTTCTCAATGAAGATGAGGAGTCGATCCCGGTCCGACAAAATTTTGAATTTGATCCATGGGTGATCAATGAATCTTCCAATGATCCGGATTATGAAGAAATGCAGATCGGTGAAAACAATGTATTAAAAGCCACCGCTTTCAATTCCACCAATATCGGAACAGAGTCATGGCTGGTGAGTCCAACTCTTCATACCAAAGACTATGACGAAGCAGGTCTCAGATTCAGAGTTTCCTATGCATCAAATTCCCAGTTGATTGATAACCTAAAAATCCTGCTCTCAACAAACTGTGGACTTAGCTATGATCAGGTGATCTACAACAAAAACAGTGATTCCCTGGCTATAACTGTATCATCTACAGAATGGATACCTGAAAGTGATGAAGATTGGAGAACAGAGTATTTAAGTCTGACCAACATACTCAAACTAAGCGAAGAGGATAAAGTTGAGAACTTCAGGTTGGCTTTTGTTTTCACAAATGGTACAGGGAACAATCTATATCTGGATGACATAGAAGTCCTTACTGTTGATGACCCTGACTTAAAACCATTCAACGATCAAATTACACTGTATCCAAACCCTGCAATTGACAAACATTTCAAGGTTGCTTTCAACTTGCAGAAAAAAGAAGAGGTAATCATACAACTGGTTGACCTGTCAGGAAGAATTATTTATAGTAAGCGATTTTCTGAGACGCTTAATCAGATCTACGAATTCGTAGCACCTAACCAGTCAGGTTTTTATTTTGTACGCACAATTGGTCAAAGCTTCTCTGATACCAAAAGATTGTTTATTCGCCAATAAAGAGACGGTAGTGTCTTAATTTTGGCGCCCATGAGAATTGGAATCTTTTTTGGCGGACAATCCCGTGAGCGAGAAATCTCTTTTGCCGGTGGAAGGACTGTATATGACAACCTGGATAAGACACTATTCACTCCTGTTCCAATTTTTGTGGATAGCCTGGGTAACTTCATCCTTCTGGACTGGCAATATCTTTACAAGGGAACTATTCGCGATTTTTATCCACCGGCGAGTCAGCTACCCCCAAGCCCACATTTTTTCCAGGTATATATTGAATCTATTGCGGCTGATCCTGATAAGGTAGAAGCAAGCATCAAAGGTGTTGGTAAATATATTTCTCCAAATGAATTGGCCAGTCACATTGATTTCGCCTTTCTGGCTCTCCATGGACCTTATGGTGAAGATGGCAATATTCAGGGATTACTCGAATGGTACAATATCCCCTATTCAGGATCAGGCATTTTGCCAAGTAGTATTGGGATTGATAAATCCATTCAAAAACAAATACTCAAGTCAGCCGGATTTGACCTGCCCAAGCATGAAACCATAAAAAGGAATGACTGGCTGAGTGATGCAGTTGAAATTTGTGATCACATTGACACACAGTTTCAGTTTCCGGTAGTAATCAAATCTCCTCACCAGGGGTCATCAATTGGTATCACCATTGTTCGGTCTGCAGATGAGCTCAAGGGAGCGATTAATAAGTCATTTTTTATTCAAACAATTTATCTCGGTCATTGGCGTGGCCTTGATGATACGGAGAAAAGAAATTTCCTGATCCAGTTCACGGATATTCGTGAAGGACTTGGTTTTCCCGTTCTGATCAATGAAGAAACATGCCACCATCCTGAAGCTTTGTGGACAATCCTGGACAGTACCAATGGGAATGAACTAACGCTTGTATCTCCAAATGGTGAAGAAGAAGTGCTGGTTGAGTCATTTATGGAAGGCATTGAATTTTCCTGTATTGTGATCACTTCCCCGGAGGGAAAGCCCCTTGCCTTGCCACCAACTGAAATACGGAAAAAGTCAAATTTATTCGACTATAGAGCCAAATATCTACCGGGGATCAGCAGGAAGGTAACGCCCATAGATCTGCCAACTGAGGCCATTGAGGATATCAGGAAAAAGTGTGAGCTGCTTTATCAAAACATTCACTCCCAGGTTTATGCCAGGATTGATGGATTTTATACAGCAGAAAAACGGATCATCCTCAATGACCCAAATACGACCTCAGGTATGCTTCCTTCATCCTTCTTCTTTCACCAGGCAGCTGAGATCGGACTAAACCCATCACAGTTTCTGACCTATATCATTGAAGAATCACTGAAAGCACGAGGGAGCTCCGGAAAACAAACACAAAAGCTGCGTGGGATGATCAGTAAGCTGAATGAATCCCTGGCATTAAAAGCTAAATCCGAAGCAAAGAAGATCAATATTGGGGTAGTGATGGGTGGTTTCTCTACGGAACGTCACATCAGTATCGAGAGTGGAAGGAATATTTACGAAAAGCTTGCTTCCTCAGCCAAATATCACCCTATCCCCATCTTTTTGACCGGTGATGAGCAAAATCATCAGCTCTTTCAGCTCCCTATCAATATCATGCTCAAAGACAATGCGGATGACATCAGGGAAAAGGTATTAGAAAATAAAAGCAAGCATGAGATCCTTACAAAAATCGCTGATGAAGCTCAGGATATTACCTCCAAGTTTGCCTATAGTGAAGCTATGGCTGTGGAGCAACTTTCTTACGCTGATCTGAAAGGAAAGATCGACTTTGCCTTTATTGCCCTTCATGGCAGGCCTGGAGAAGATGGGGCTATCCAAAAACACCTGGAAGAGCAAGGAATTCCCTACAATGGATCGGGAATAGAAAGTTCTGCCACCACTATAGATAAATTCAAAACCAATAAGATTCTCCGTGACCATGGCTTCCTCGTAGCCGATCACTGCATGATATTCAAGTCAGAATATGGAAATGATCCTATCCGGGAAATAGAAAAGCTGGAAGATGAGTTTGGCTATCCATTCATCGCCAAACCGTCTGATGACGGATGTTCATCCGCGGTGAAAATGATCAGAAATAGATCAGAAATACAGGCATTCTCTGAAATGATGTTTAGAGACCAGCCTGCTTTTCCTGAGAAACCAAAAGAGACTTTGAGGCTGAAAGACAACGAGGAATTCCCCATGAAGGATTACTTCCTGGTGGAAGAGCTGATAAAAAGAACAGGTGATGAGCATTTTCTGGAAATCACAGGAGGCGTCATTACCAGGCGGGAAGCAGGAAAGATCATTTATGAAGCCTTCGAACCATCGGAAACCCTCGCTAGTGGAGAGGTATTATCTTTAGAAGAGAAGTTTCTAGCTGGTGAAGGTCAGAATATTACCCCAGCACGATTCGACAAAGACCCTAAGCGATCTCAGGCAGTTTCTGATGAGGTAAAGGGCGTTTTGGAGAAAGTGGCAGAAACATTAGGAGTTGAAGGATATTGCCGAATTGATGCTTTTGTGAGGGTTTACCCGGATAAAGTAGAAACCTATATCATAGAGATCAATTCGTTGCCTGGGATGACCCCTGCAACAGCGATATTCCATCAGGCTGCCCTGGCAGGACTCAAGCCTTATGAATTTATTGATCAGATCATTACCTATGGATTCAATAAGTAGTCGAAAAGTGAGTTTATATTTGGGGACGTTTCAAATTTGTAACCATATCCTTCATACATGAAACTAATTAGTGCAAACAAGTGGTATGATATTTTAAAGCACATCGCTTTAATGGGATTTATCGGAATCCTGTTAGTATTGTTCTTCTTTTATATATACATGCCTTTCAGTACAAATCATGGTGAAACACTTACAGTACCTGATGTAAGAGGTGTAGCGTTTGAGGACCTTGACAAGTTTCTTGGTGAGAGAAAACTGCGATATGAAGTAACAGAAGACTCAGGCTTCTCAGCAGATTTACCACCATTATCTGTATTGCGTCAGCTGCCTTTGCCTAATGCCAAGGTGAAAGAAAACAGAAAGATCTATGTGACGCTGAATGCTGAAAAACCACCACTCGTTCGGATGCCTAAACTTATTGGAGGGTCGGTCAAAAATGCGCAGCTGATCTTAAAAACATATGACCTCAGGTTAGGCAACATCGATTATCAGCCAGATATTGCACTCAACTATGTGTTGGATCAAAAAATAGATGGAAGACGCGTCCTGGAAGGTGAGAGAATCCCTAAAGGATCGAGCATTGACCTGGTAGCAGGCGATGGCATGGGTAAGGTTTCACTCGAATCTCCCAACCTGATTTTTCTCGATCAGGAAAGTGCAGAATTTGCCATCATCGGGTCCGGTCTGAAGATTGGTGATGTGACATACGAGAAAACCGGGATGGCCGTTATAGAAGTTGAAAAAGAAGATGGTACCATAGAATATGAGCAGCAGGAAGCTTCACCAGGCGCTGTCTTCAAACAAAGACCAAATCCAGGTATTAACATGAGAATTGGCCAGGAAGTAGACATTTGGATTTATAAACCTGACTCGGTAAATGTTAATCCCACATTACTCGATGAATGATCTTATATGAGGTATCTTTTTACCTTATTGGCTCTATCCCCTCTTTTGCTCCATGCACAATTGGTCGTACAGTCACTGCAAAATGACGAGAATGCCAACTATAGGATCGCTGAAACCGAGGTAGATACCATCCTTACGCTCCCGTTTTGGGATGACTTCTCAACCTCCAAAGATTCGCCAGATATCTACAAATGGTTGTACGGATCGGATGTATTCGTGAATGCTACCTATGGCAGTAATGCCCCTACTTATAAAGTAGCTACACTGGATGGTCTGAATGGGCTTGGTGGTGCGCATCGGCCCAACAATGCATTCCCAGGACCTGCTGACAGCCTGGTCACGCATTCCATTGATCTGTCGCAATTATCTGCATTTGATAAGAATACGGTCTTTCTGAGCTTTTTTTGGCAGGCATTTGGGTATGGTGAACTACCGGATGTAGAGGATTCTTTGAAAGTATCTTTCTATGCTGATGACTCTACCTGGGTGGAGGTATGGGGCACAAATGGTGGCCTGGATAAAAGCAGTACAGATTTTCAACAACAAATTATCCAGGTGAGTGGAAACCGATTTTTCCATAAGAATTTTCGGATCAAGTTCGAATCGATCATCAACCGCGGTGGTCCTTTTGATACATGGCACATCGATTATGTCTACTTGAATAAGTCGCGATCCGCCAACGACATCTACCATTTCGACAGGAGTTTGTCGAGCCCACCTACGCTGTTGTTTTCTCCCTATGCTGAAGTACCAGCCCATCAGTTCTTCAACAATCCTTCCCAGTTTTTGAGCGCACAAAATATACTGGCGAGCAACCTGGACAATACCCCTCATCCGCTCGACTATTATTATAAGCTAAAGAACCTTACAACAGATGAAACTTATCTTGATGCCTCACTTGGTAATGGCGGAGAGGGCGCCATGCTTCCATTGGAACAACGACTCCTTTCCGGCCCGGATTTTCCAACTTTAGCTACAAACTCCCTTGATTCTCAGGTATTTGAAGCTACATACTATTACAATACGGGCGATAAATTTTTATTCGAAGAAGTGAATGGTGGCGATACCGTTTTTCTTCCGGTAGACTTAAAGGTAAATGACACGATCCGACAAACTTATACCCTTCACAACTACTATGCTTATGATGATGGTATAGCTGAATATTCATCTGGCATCAATGTGGAAAATGGAATGCTGGTGGTGATGTATGCCGTAGAAGAACAGGATACCCTGACTCATCTGGACATTCATTTTCCTGACATCAATCCCAATAACCCGGCAGGGAAAGTTATCAATATCATTGTGATGAACAGGCTGGATCAGGATATCGTGAGGTCTCAGCCCTACACCATCCAACTATCCAGTAAGCGCAATGGCTTTACCAGGATAAAACTTTCGACACCACTTATTGTCAGTGATACCTTCTATATTGGCTATGAAAACACTTCAAACAGTCTGATAGGCATTGGTCTCGACCGCAACAATGTCGTGGCGAGTGACTTTATTTACTATAATGTACTTGGTAGTTGGATTCAAAATGATGAGTTACAGGGAGCACTCATGATTAGACCTGTGTTTCAGGATGGGTCAGAATTTGTTTTATCTACACCAAAGCCCGAATTAAATGTGCATATTTATCCGAATCCTACTTCTGGACTGGTAAACCTACCAAAACACGATATCCTCACCATTTATGATTTTTCCGGACGTTTCATTAGGCAGCATCCCTACTCGTCACAATTGGACCTTTCTGATTATCCAAACGGAATCTATCTGCTTAAACTAACAATACAAGGGGAATCCGTATTGAAGAAGGTAATTGTCTCCCATTAAAAAGCACCTTCCGGAATATCTAAAATCAGTGGCCTTGGACTGAAAGAAAGTACAAAAATGATCAGTGCCAGCCATCCGATCAATTTCCTGCCAGGATCAAGCTGCTCATCTTCAATTGTCCTGGGATGATCAATACCCAGAAACCTGCCTACGAAAAAAGCAAACACCAGCCAACCACTATACCCTTCAAAATATAGAAAGGAAGAAAGCACAAATTGTGTCGCCATGACAGCCACTGCATATACCCACCGATCCTGAGTTTTCTTAAACATTGAAAAAGAGCTGGCAAATAGAAAATAGATGTATAAGCCAAGGTATAATGCAAATTCACCTAGCGAGGCCATGGAAGGGTCTTCAAGGCTACGCACATTGATCAATCCTAATCCTGCATAGAAAATAAAAGCCGTGAAAAGAACCCTGGCAATGAGTCCATGATATTTTTTACCAAATAATCCATAGGTAATATGGCCTCCGTCCAGCTGTCCGATCGGTAACAAGTTTAGTGCTGTAAACAACAAAGCAATGTATCCAGCCAACAAAATCGGATAATGATATATTTCACTCATGGGGGGCAATTTATCCTGATCTGCCACATAAGTTCTGAAAAACCAGAAGATCAGATTATCTCCCAACCTCATCGTCATTCCCTCCTTCCCTTCTTGTGCCTGCTCAATATTACCAAAGCCATATTGTTCGTACTCCGGGTGGATCTCATAGATATAAGATGGGTCAGGTAGATGAGTAAAACCATACCAGATAAAACATATTGCTACTACAAAACCAGCTATTGGACCTGACACACCAACATCAAAATACTTCTTTCGGTTATTGATATGGTCCTTGATCCGGATAAGCGCACCCATTGTTCCCAGGGAAATGGAACCAAAAAAGCCCAACCACAAGGGTATGTAGTAAGGTAGGCTAACCTTGATCTTATGATACTTCGCCGTGAAATAGTGGCCAAACTCATGAAATGTCAGAATCAGCAGCAGGGGAATAGAGAAATAAAGTCCTGCCTGAAAATCGCTCCAGGTCATTATGTCATCACCTAGAAATAAAAACCTTCCGTATATCCATTCGGCACCAGCCAATGTGGTTGTAAGAACGGTCAAAAAGAAAAGTCCAACCTGGATAAGAATTGTCTTCCGCTGCTTATCCATGATTGATGATTTCAAATATCTGGTCAGGGTATTTTACCTGAACTGCCTGTATACCAAGAGATTGTGCACTTTCGATGTTGGCTTTGTTGTCATCAAAAAACAAGGTACGCTCTGGCTTGAGCTGGCTATGATCCAGCACATAATGATAACATGAAGCCTCTGGCTTTCTGAGTCCTATCTTATGCGAGTAATGTGCCACATGGACAAAACTGTGCATCCCCTCTTCACCAGTAGCCTTATTGACCATTTCATCAAACTTTCGCTCATGAATTCCATTTGTATTGCTCAGGATCATGGTCTGGTAATTTTCACCTAGTGACCTCATAAAATTCAATCTTTTCTCCGGAATATCTCCCAACATCAGGTTCCAGGCATCTTCAAATTCCTGCTGTGTCATATTCGCTTTCAACAACTCATTCATCTCGGATAGAAACTGCTCTTCAGTAGACTTCCCGGTCTCATACTGGATGAGCACCGGAGAATTCACGATGAACTCTTTCATTTCCTCCATAGGACCCAGCTTCACACCTGAATATTTAGTGAGCCTTTCGATCACTCCTACTGGATTAAGGTCTACGATTACACCCCCTAAATCGAAAATAATGGTGTCAATTTTTGAAATATCAGTCATAAGGCAGCAATATTAAACCGAAGGCATTAGAAATCATTCAATGCCTGCACATTTCGCAATTATTTAACTATTTTCATTCAATGAGATCAAAACTACTAATCTGTGTGATTGTTTTCTTTGGCTGCTCAGGTCCGGCCATCGACGGCCAGGAAAACCTATCTGAAATTGATTTACTTGAATTCGATATCAACAAACTACGTCAGGGCTATGAAAATCAGTCGTATACCGTTCAGGATGTGGTTAGCTATTACTTATCACGAATAGAGGAAATTGATCATAAAGGTCCAACGCTTAATTCAGTTCTTGAGATCAACCCTGAGGCATTTTCTATAGCGAAGCAACTCGATGATGAACTAGCCAGCGGCAAGTCAAGAGGCCCTCTGCATGGCATTCCGGTGCTACTCAAAGACAATATCGACACCCACGATAAGATGGAGACGACCGCCGGATCAAGAGCTCTAAAAGGATCACAACCCTTGCAGGATAGTTTTGTTGCCAGGAAGCTTCGTGAGGCTGGAGCAGTCATCCTTGGCAAGACCAATCTCAGTGAGTGGGCCAATTTCCGGGGAGAGCTTTCTTCCAGCGGATGGAGCGGACTGGGAGGTCAAACCAAAAACCCCTATATCCTGGATCGCAATCCATGTGGATCCAGCTCAGGGTCCGGGGTTGCTGTCAGCGCTAATCTCACCATGTTAGCAATTGGCACCGAGACCGATGGATCAATAGTCTGCCCATCCCATGCCAATGGCATTGTAGGAATCAAACCCACTGTAGGTCTTGTGAGTCGTTCAGGCGTAATTCCTATATCTTTCACCCAGGACACGCCCGGCCCGATGGCCAGAACCGTTACAGACGCTGCCATTTGTCTTGGAGCCCTGACCGGAATAGACTCCGCTGACACTAAGACATTAGGAAGCAAGGACAACCATTATAAAGATTATGCTCAATTTCTGGATCCGGATGGTCTCAAAGGAAAACGAATAGGCTTCTATAAAGGGCCGATGGGTGAGCATTTTAAAGTGGATGAACTCATGCTGGCTGCCATAGAGGATTTAAAATCCAATGGTGCAGAGATCATCGAGTTAGACAAAATCTCTACAATTTCTCTCGGAGATGCTGAGTTTCAGATTTTACTTTACGAGTATAAAGATGGTCTCAACAACTATTTTAAATCTCTCGGACCTGATGCTCCTGTAAAAAACATCGACGAACTAATAGCCTTCAACAAGGGAGATTCTGTGGAACTGGCATTTTATAACCAAAAATATCTTGAGCTTGCTGCCGCAAAAGGAGATCTTCAATCACCCGAATACCTTAAAACATTGTCAACAGCCAAAAGATACAGTCAGCAGGAAGGAATCGACAGGGTCATGGATTTACACAACCTGGATGCCATAGTGGCCCCTACCGGTAGTCCCGCCTGGAAAACTGACTGGATCAACGGAGACCATTTCCAATTGGGTAGTTCATCACTCGCTGCCGTAGCCGGATATCCCAATATTACCGTACCCATGGGTTTTGTCGGGGAACTGCCAGTAGGTATATCATTTTTTGGCAGAGCATGGAGCGAGCCAAAGCTTATATTAATTGCTTATGCATATGAGCAAAAAACAATGCACAGAAAACCACCTAAATACCTGAACGCTCCTCCGTCGTATTAGTAGATGAATTTCACGTTAATTACTGCTAACCTGCGACTTATAATTTCGTGTAAAAACTATTTTAATATTTTTTGATTTAAAAACAACTGTTCTGATAATAATCCGTTATAATTGCACAATACAAAGATATTTTTGTATTAAATAGTACCAGCTATTGAGAAAGAAGACTAAAACTCCTCCTTGTCTTCCAATGACAATTTGGTTTTTAGTAGTGTATTTATTGTACCCAAATAACATCAATAAGTGGTCGCTAGTACTAAAAAGTTATTCGTTCTTCTATTGCTCATAGTATCTGTAGAACGCATCAATGCGCAGGAATTCTCTGCCGGAATTAATACTGAAAATCCAAACCGTTTTGCTGTTCTCCATCTGGTTGCCCCTAACGGAAATCAGGGCTTACTCTTACCAAAACTCAATACAAGCCAGCGTAATGCGCTAGTTTTGTCATTGGGAACCACTGAAAGTGGCTTGATGGTTTACGATCAGGGAGAAAATCAGGTCTATTTCTGGGATGGAGCCAAATGGCTTTCACTCATCCAATCCATATCCAAAGACCCTGCCGATGGCAATGTCATTACGCTTAGTAACGGTGGTGCCATAAAAATTGGTGAGGGTGTGCCTGCATTAGGGCAGGTACTCGAATGGGATGGCAACAGTTGGGTTCCTGCTCCTCCTGCAGGAGTACAAAGTCTTACATTATCTGGGACTTCGCTTGATATTTCCAGTGGAAATAGTGTTGACCTGAGCACATTAATAGATGATGCGGACGCTGATCCTGTCAATGAAATTCAGTCATTGTCTAAAACAGGCAATATAGTTTCATTATCAAATGGTGGTGGAAGCTTTACAGATGATGTAGATGATGCAGATGCAGACCCTACGAATGAAAACCAGACGGTTTCTGCCGGGACTGGTATCAATGTAACTCAATCCGGACAAGACTTTAATGTTACCAACACATTACCAGATCAGGTCGTAAATCTGTCGGATGNTGGTAGTGGCCATGTGCTAATCGGTGGTGCATACCCAAACTTTTCCATTGATGTCCCCAACCTGGATGACGCAGATGCAGACCCCACAAATGAGAATCAAACAGTATCAGCCGGAACAGGAATTAATGTAACACAAACAGGTCAGAATTTCACAGTTACAAATACAACTCCTGATCAGGTAGTTAATCTCTCAGTCGGATCGCTCAATGTTTCAATAAGTGGAAGCTACCCTAACTATATCATTGATGTACCAAGTTTGGATGATGCTGATAATGTGGTAGGAAATGAATTTCAGGATCTGTCGCTTGCCGGTAATATCTTGAGTCTGACAGATGATGGCACCAGCGTGGATTTAAGTGGTTTTATGGATAATACAGATGATCAAACGGTTGATCAATTTAACCTAGTGGGTTCCATCTTAAATCTTTCTTTGGAAGCTGATGGAGTGGCACCCTATACGGTTGATCTGAGCAGCATCAATACGGATAACCAGGATCTTTCTTTAGCTGGAAATACATTGAGTTTGACTAACGATGGTACCACAGTTGACCTATCTGGCTTTCTTGACAATACAGATAATCAGGACCTTTCTCTGGCCGGTAATACCTTAAGCCTGACAAATGATGGCACGACTGTGGATCTTTCGGGATATCTTGATAATACCGATGATCAGACAGTGGATCAATTTAATCTGACCGGAGCAACATTAAACCTTTCATTGGAAAATGATGGTGCCGCTCCATATACTGTGGATCTGAGTACATTTTCGTTACCGTCTATGGCAGGAAATGCCGGAAATTATCTGACTACAGATGGATCCGCCAGCACCTGGGTCCCATTGGGGACACTGGCACAACTCAATACAGTTGCCTCTGCAGAAATAGCTGATGGCAGTGTAGGTGAAGTGGAACTGGCCAACTCCGTAGCTGGTAATGGCATCGCAGGTGGTGCCGGCACTCCCCTTTCTGTAGACCTTGCGCCTGGATCGGGGATGGATTTTAATGCTAATCAACTGCAGATGCAAGAACTTTATCCGGGTGGCACTACCTATGATGGCGGTGCATCCACAGCGATTCGCTCAATTACATTTGACTCAAAAGGAAGGTTTGTCAGCGCAACTTCAATTACCGTAGTTCTGAGTGACAGGAGATTAAAAAAAGAAATAACCCTTCTGGATAATTCACTGGAGAAAATCCAACAATTAAACGGATATAATTACTATTTGAAATCCGACACCCTTAGTAAAGAACTGAAAACGGGTGTAATGGCCCAGGAAATCAAAGAAGTATTCCCCAACCTTTTGCTGACACGTCCAGATGGTTATTATGGAGTTGATTATCAAGGTCTTATCCCCATACTTCTTGAAGCCATCAAGGAGCAACAAGTCATCATTGATGATATAAAACAAGAGCTTAATCAACAGAAGCAGATCAACAATGACCAGGAATCAAGAATTACCGCCATGGAAGGAAAGCTAGGCCAACTTTTGGATTTAATAAATTCTAATGGCCAGTCAACGGAAATTAACTAATCTAATACATGGCCCTTCGCAGCCCAGCTACGAACTTTTTTCCTGAATAACTCATCAGCTTGCTCAGTCCAGTTATAGTGTGTTCTGAGCCTTCGCAAGGTGTCTTTTTCCACCTGGGTATAGGCCTTCCCATCAGATATAGTATCAAATATCTTCTCAGCATCTTCCATACTGATCCTACCATCGCCCTTACCGGAAACAGCTGCATCAGCCATCTTGATGGTGATCCCTTTATATCTCCGGCCATCTATGTATTTGTAATATGAGATCTTTCTGGCGTCAAGTTCCTTACTCAAGACTTCAATCTCACGTTCCATCTCAGCCTTTTCTTCCTTAAGCACAACAATTTCCTTCCTAAGTTCTTTTGATTTATCCGGGCTGGCCTTCGTTAATCTTTTGGCTACGATTTTTTCATCTTCAATCACATGTTCTGTAGCCAGTTTCAGGGCAGTCTCCAGTTCATTTATTTTGCTTTTCAATACATCGATTTGCGATACCATCCCATTTATATGCTTATTCAGGACTAAATTTTCATCTTTCAACTGTCTAAACCGATCTGTCCAATACCTGTAAGTAAAATATATTCCTATCAGACAGGAAACAGTTAATAAGCCAAGTATTTCAAAAATTGCTGAGATCATTTTGCCGTGAATTGTAGATTAACTCTTCTGTTTTGCATTCTGTTGGACTCGGTAGTATTGGGAACAACTGGCTCCGACTCCCCTTTATAGGAAATAGTCAATATTTCCATTTTACTACTACTTAGCATTTCCGAAACAACCTCAGCTCTTCTTTTACTGAGTGCCAGATTGTATTCTTCAGTACCCAGGTCACAGGCATACCCAACCACATTCACCTGTATTTGCGTGTTATTCCATTGTCCGATTAGACTATCAGAGAATTTCTCAAACTCCTGCGGAGCAACCAACGCTATAGAATTCTTTTCAAACAGGACGTTTTTAGACAGATTTAAAGGCGTAATCTCTTCTTTACTAACGACAGAAAATGCTAAGCTCTCTGTGGGTTCTGTGGATAATATGGACCCACCAATCTCAAGCTCTTTTGCAGGCTTTTCAGATTCATTGAATTGCCTGATAAAGGTCACATAATACCATGTACTAAAAGCAGACCAGATTATAAATGACAGGACCCCCAGGCTCAGATTGACATTCATATCATCAATCTACAAAAATCATTTATCA
>JAHCMM010000108.1 GCA_019192515.1 Cyclobacteriaceae bacterium SS2 | reverse complement strand
AAAAGAACACAACTCTGTAAGCAATCATTCGTTAGTTAGCTGATTTCATAAACTCAAGTACCTTTTGTGCTTCGACTTGAGTGAGTTGTGCCCGTAACTTCATATGCGACACAGCTACATCCCACTCTACATCACTAAATGTTGACGGTGAGGCTGTATTGTGGCACCTGATGCATGATTCCGCCCATATCTGTGCACCGCTTTTCTGCAAAACATATTCAGGGGCGCCTTTTGGATAGTCACCAGTATCTGAGACATTTTTCTGGCTGGCACATTGTACAAACACTGAAGTTGTAAATCCGAATGCCAAGAACCAAAACAAATATTTATTTATTTTTTTCATTTCTATCGATTTTAAAAGCCCAGGGTCCATTGTATGTAGAAAGTATTGACATCCAATTCCTTAGGCTCTTCTCCTTCCTCAGTATGTCCTCCAGTTATGTCCTCCATTTGATATGCAAACTTGATCGCTGTTCTCCAGTCAATCCAATAGTTCAATCCCAGTGTAAATTGAGAACTTTCAGTTTCCCAGGGTGCTTCTTCCGGAGTATTCATCATAGAATAACGACCCACCAGTTCCAGATTCTTAAAAAACTGACTATTACCAAATGTTGGCCGATAGCCTAGCTGAAAGAAAGAGGTGTTAGATTTGTTTGTAAAACTGTAGGTTTCAGTGACACTATCTTCTTCCACCTCATAAGTTTGGTCATCAATATTGATAAAATTCAGTTGACCTTTTAGATCCACTATTCCCCCGAGGAATGAAACTTTCCTAACAAAAGTCCAGTCAAGGGCATAAAGAAAGGCTCCAATATTCTCTAATTCAGAGTCCCTATTACCGAGCTTTGCGGATAGAGCGGAGAAACCAATTTCTAACGACTGGTCTTTTAAGGGGAAAAAACCCAACCTGCCACCAACCGATTTATTATTGTTATTGTCAAGAGTGGGTTTATACCGGATCATACCCACTTCCTCTGCTTCTTCCTCACCATCTTCTNTACGAGGACCATTGGTCACGTATATTGAATAATTGAATTTCATCATACCCAGGTAAGAGGCTCCCCTTATTTCGACACCAAGATCGGAGGTAGGTAGGAGTCCGTCGTGACCATAACCAAGAGGAAGACTAGGAAGACGATTGATCCAGGAGGGATGTAGCCTGTCAAAAAATATCCCGAAAGGAATTAGGATTTTACCAGCACGAAAGTGAATGTTGGGTGTGATGGAGTAGTAAAAGTTGGCGTATTCCACGGCTGTCTCCAACTCTCCATCCTCATAAGAAAACTCTAATTCACCTTCGTAGAATAACCTGTCCGATTGTTTATACAAAAAGACCGGAATAAACCGTGCATTTCCAAAAGTTGTTTCATCACTATTGGAGAAGAAAGTAGCATCTGAATATCCTCTTAGCATAAATCTGCTGGTTCCTGGCTTTGTATCATTTGATCCTGAAGTACCTTGTGCTTTTAATTCCAGCACTGTTAATATGATCAATAGAGCCGAACTCAATATGTATTTGTTCTTCATATTTCTATGATTATTTTTTCAAGGTTCTTATAAAGGAGACCAATTGCCATCGCTGATCATCAGTTAGAGATGTTTTGTATGAGGCCATTGGAGCGCGTCCTTCAGTTATTTTCCAAAAAATAGCCCCATCACTTTGGGCTGAAAACACATTTGTAGTGAAATTTCCTGGTTTTGGGTTCAGCGCAACCCCAGCTGCTCCATCCCCCTTACCTTTTTCTCCATGACAGATGACGCAGTAGGTCGCATAAATCTTTTTGCCTTGCTTAATGGCATCCTCCTGACCAGCTACCGGATTTTTAAGTTTATTGGCTTCGGCGGGTGCCTTCCATGGCTCTTGAATAATGGTTATGTTCATTAAAATGAAAATGATCAGCATTGATTTCATAAATTCTATCAAGTTTTAATGAATTGTGTACTTTTTCTTTCTGCCCTCGTAGTCTTAATTTAATTCTAGAGCATTTTCGCTTAATCAAACTTAGTAGGGAATTGAAAGCTCTTGTTTACGTTATTTTGATTATGATTTAAGAAATCTTGCTACCCATCCAACGATCAAGTTAAACGGGACTTAAGTCCTTCATAGTAACAAAAGGAGCCAATCATGGTATTGATAAAATCCGTTTCTTTCACACCCGTAAAACCGGTCTCCTGCATAAGTTCAGGAAGCCTGCCATCCACATTGTCTCTGGTATTCTTAAACCCATCCAGTAATTGGATGGCATAAAATGCCGTTCTCAATATCGGTGACTTTGCTTTTCCCCAGTCACCAATGATTAACCTGCCTCCTGGTTCGAGGACTCTAAAGATTTCCATCATTGTGCGTCGTTTGTTTTCTATGTTCAGGTGATGAAACACCAGGCAACTGTAGACCTTGTCGAATGAATCTGAAGGGAATGGGAAGATCTCTCCATCATACAGTTTCAGAGGGATTTTGATACCGTATCGTGTTAATTTTCGATTGGCCATTTTTCTGACTTTCGGATCTATGTCAAGTCCGGTGAACCGGGCATCAGGAGCTCTGTCAGCTACCAGAACAAGGTTAGCACCCGTCCCAAAACCAAACTCCAGGATACGCTCTTCATCGCATGGGTCCAGGTGATCAATCAGTTTATTCCTAAACTTTCTCTCTGGCATGGTCAGCCTGATCGTCAGGTCATACCAAATGGTTAACCAGTCAAATCCGAGTGCTGGAACGTATTTCTGTGGTTTAACTTTTCGATTGATATCTGAAAACTTTTGTTTTTTCTCAAGCAGTGTCCAACCTTGCTCGACCATGCACTTATGGGATCCGTAAGCACAGAAAATACAACATTTCCCAATTGGGGTTTCGATCACATTTTCACAACCAGCGCAAAAATATTTTTCAAGTTTCTCAGAAGGAATCTTTTGAATTTGGTGATGTCCGCAAATGGGACAGGTCAAGATTGATTCTTCAAAAAGCCGCATACAATTTATAACTCAGAAAGTTTACTGTCGTCTGTAAGAAACTCAGTTTACACCTCTTCATTCTACTTTGGTTTACTCATCCTCAAGTATTGCAATTTCTAAGGATTTGACCGAAACCGTACCGGTACCGTCTAGCATGATCCCTACATACCCGTCTTTTATCTTATCTCCATGACCATGGGTGATGGTTTCATTGCCAATGTAACCTTTGAAGTGTGTGCCTGCTGCTGAAAGACGCAAATTGATCCATTCATCTCCGGAATTAAAACTGCCCTCATCAAAAACATTTTCTTTGCCATTCACGATGCGTCCCAATTTCATATTCCCTGCACTGATGCTGACAAATTCATAGTTCTCTTTATTTTCAGCATGATGGATCAACTTCAATGTCCCTTTAAATCCCTTTATGTCTACCAATGCAGCCATACCTACATTACCATATGCCTGGTGAAATACAAATGCCGAAGGAGATCCATTTGCTGTCAGCTGAAGGATTTTGTCACCGGAGTCACTTTGAATCACTCTTGGATTAATATTTTCCTCACTACCAATGATAAAATGAAAGTCCTTGGTCAGTCTAAAGTCAGGTGCAGTGCCTGGGCTCCAGGTCATGTTTTCACCATCGGACATTTGCATGGAGCCCATGTCATGGTGGTGCTTAGCATCTTCGGACATATGTCCGTCATGTTCAGCAGCCTGACCATGCATGTCATGGCTCATTTCGTTTTCACTTTTTTCGGTTGTCCCGTCTCTTTTATCCCCTTGAGAACAGCTCACAGCAAGAATGACTAATACCATAAGTAGGGTGAAGGTTGAATTATTTGATTTTTTCATGGTGTATTTATTTTTTAGTACCAACTCCGTATTTGTAGACCAGTTTTGCAC
>JAHCMM010000107.1 GCA_019192515.1 Cyclobacteriaceae bacterium SS2 | reverse complement strand
ATCCTTCTCTCCATATGGTTCCTGTTTTCCTATGCTGCAGGAATCCTGTTTGCTGAACCCCTGAACAATATCAGACTTGGAGGCTTTAAGCTCGGTTTCTGGTTTGCCCAGCAAGGTTCTATTTATGTATTTGTAATTATCATCTTTGTTTATGTCTACCTCATGAATAAACTGGACAAAGAATTTGATGTAGACGAACAGGATTAAGCTATGGACGTACAGGTTTGGACATTTTTACTCGTTGGGATCACCTTCACCATCTACATAGGTATTGCGATCTGGTCCCGGGCTGGTTCCACAAAAGAATTTTATGTTGCAGGATCGGGAGTATCACCTCTTGCTAATGGAATGGCAACAGCAGCTGACTGGATGTCAGCTGCCTCATTTATTTCAATGGCCGGATTGATCTCCTTTATGGGATATGATGGTGCTGTCTACTTGATGGGCTGGACCGGAGGATACGTGCTGCTGGCGCTTCTGCTTGCCCCATACTTACGAAAATTTGGAAAGTTTACAGTGCCTGATTTCATTGGAGACAGATATTATTCCAATATTGCCAGGACAGTTGCTGTCGTTTGTGCCATCATTGTCTCATTTACTTATGTAGCTGGTCAAATGCGTGGTGTGGGCGTTGTATTCGCCCGATTTCTGGAAGTCTCAGTTGATACAGGAGTATATATCGGGATGGCTATAGTCTTGTTTTATGCCGTATTGGGAGGCATGAAGGGGATTACCTATACACAGGTAGCCCAATATTGTATTCTCATCTTCGCCTTTATGGTACCTGCCTTTTTTATCTCGATACAATTGACGGGAAACCCTATTCCACAGTTGGGATTTGGTGGAGCGTTGAGTGACGGTACATACCTCCTGGATAAGCTGGATAACCTGCATGCCGAGTTAGGTTTTGCAGAATACACATCAGGGTCAAAATCCATGATTGACGTATTCGCCATCACCCTGGCGCTGATGGTGGGTACAGCAGGGTTGCCCCATGTGATTGTAAGATTTTTTACTGTTCCCAGGGTTAAAGATGCAAGATTGTCTGCTGGATGGGCACTCATTTTTATCGCTATTTTATACACCACTGCTCCTGCTATTTCTGCATTTGCAAGGACCAATCTTATCACGACTGTCTCAGAACGACCTTATAGTGATGTTCCGGAATGGTTTTCCAACTGGGAGAGTACCGGGCTCATCACATTCAACGACAAAAATGGGGATGGGAAGATACAGTATGTAGGGGATAAGGAAAAAAATGAATTGGTAATAGATCAGGATATCATGGTGCTGGCCAATCCAGAGATTGCCAAGCTACCTAACTGGGTAGTTGGTTTGGTAGCGGCTGGAGGACTTGCTGCCGCTTTGTCTACAGCCGCTGGATTGTTGCTAGTGATCTCCACTGCCATCTCTCACGACCTGATTAAAAAGCAGATTCGGCCTGACATTTCAGAACGGGGCGAATTGGTCTGGGCACGAATCGGTGCCGTGATCGCTGTGACAGTAGCAGGGTATTTTGGAATTAATCCTCCGGGATTTGTTGCTGCAACTGTTGCCCTGGCTTTCGGTCTGGCGGCAGCATCGTTTTTCCCGGCAATCATCCTGGGGATATTTGATGCACGCATGAACAAAGAAGGAGCGGTAGCCGGTATGGTTGTAGGAATCACCACAATGTTTTTATACATGGCACATTTCAAGCTGGGCTGGTTCACTGGCACGGTACCACCATCAAGTGAATGGTGGCTGGGGATTTCACCTGAAGGATTCGGTACGGTAGCTATGCTGATCAATTTTGTGGTATCGTTTGGTATTTCAAGGTTTTACCCGGCACCACCAGATGATGTACAGGAGATCACTGAAATGATAAGATATCCACGAGGTGCTGGAAAAGCCCTCGATCATTGATTAAATTGCGATTTCTCTCACTTTTTAACCCAAATAGAGTTAACCTATTATGAGTCATAAGATACAAACCTTAAGCGGATATATTCACGAGTACCAAAAAAGCATCTTACAGCCGGAAGAATTCTGGAGCCGGATAGCAGAGTCATTTCATTGGCAGAAGAGATGGGATAAGGTATTGGAATGGGATTTTGAGGGCCCGGATGTAAAGTGGTTTTTGAACGGAAAGCTCAATATCACTGAAAATATTCTTGAAAGGCATTTGTTCATCATGGGGGATAAGCCAGCCATCATTTGGGAGCCCAATGATCCAAAGGAAAAGAACATTATCCTGACATATCGTGAGCTTTATGAGAAGGTTTGTGAGTTTTCCAATGCGATGAAAGCTCAGGGGATCAAAAAAGGGGATCGTGTGATCATCTATATGCCCATGGTTCCTGAAGCTGCTATTGCCATGCTGGCGTGTGCAAGGGTTGGGGCTGTTCATTCTGTAGTTTTTGCTGGCTTCTCAGCATCATCTCTTGCCGACCGTATCAACGACTGTGAAGCAAAAATGGTCCTGACCAGTGATGGAAATTTCCGGGGTGCCAAGACCATCGATGTGAAAGGTGTGGTGGATGAAGCACTTGAGAAGACCAGGAGTGTTGAAAAAGTAATCGTTCTTCAGCGAACCAAGTCTGAGGTCTCAATGAAGGATGGAAGAGATATTTGGTGGCATGATGCCATCAAGGGTCAGCCTAAAGAAAATAAGGCTGAGGTGATGGATGCTGAGGATATGCTTTTCATCCTTTACACATCAGGATCTACCGGGAAACCAAAAGGTGTTGTACATACTATAGGTGGATATATGATCTATTCATATTACACCTTCGTCAATGTATTTCAATATTCACAGGGAGATGTCTACTGGTGTACGGCCGATGTAGGATGGATCACAGGACATTCTTATATCGTGTATGGTCCCCTGTTAGCGGGAGCAACCACGTTAATGTTCGAAGGGGTACCTACTCATCCACATCCGGGAAGATTTTGGGAAATTGTAGATAAATATAAAGTCAACCAATTCTACACAGCACCTACAGCTATCAGGGCTTTGCAAGCACATGGACTTGAGCCAGTGGAACCGTATAGCCTGGATTCTCTAAAAGTGATTGGGTCTGTTGGAGAGCCGATTAATGAGGAGGCCTGGCACTGGTATCATGACCATATCGGGAAAGGTAAATGTCCGCTGGTGGATACCTGGTGGCAAACAGAAACCGGGGGTATTATGATTTCAGCTTTAGCAGGGATCACTCCAAACAAACCAGCCCATGCTTCCTTTCCATTACCCGGCATCGATCCGGTGATAGTAGATGCCGAGGGAAATGAACTCGTAGGAAATAACGTAGAGGGTAATCTTTGTATCAAGTCACCCTGGCCTGGAATACTCAGAACCACATACGGGGATCATGAGAGGTGTCGGCAGACTTATTTCTCTACATATAAGGGCATGTATTTTACCGGTGACGGAGCCAAAAGAGATCATGATGGTTATTTGAGAATTCTTGGACGTGTTGATGATGTGATCAATGTTTCAGGTCACAGAATGGGAACTGCCGAGGTAGAAAATGCCATCAACGAACATCCTAAGGTGGTAGAGTCAGCTGTAGTGGGTTATCCTCACGAAGTGAAAGGACAGGGCATCTATGCATATGTGATCTGTGATATGGAGGGTAGGACAGAGCAGAACCTGATCAACGAGATCAGGGAAACTGTGACCAAGATCATTGGTCCTATTGCCAAGCCTGATAAGATCCAGATTGTGCCCGGTTTGCCCAAAACGAGATCAGGTAAGATCATGAGAAGAATACTGAGAAAAGTAGCCAGTGGAGATGCCAATAACCTGGGAGATACTTCTACCTTGTTGAATCCTGAAGTGGTTGAAGAGATCATCAAGGGGGCGGTAAAATAAGATCTTCATTTATCTAAGCTGATATGAAAAGAATTTCCGGAGACACGGTGAAATGGGGAGTAATCGGAGCAGGCGACGTCTGCGAGGTGAAAAGTGCTCCGGCGATGTACAAAATTGAGCATTCAAAGATCACTGCGGTGATGCGACGAAATGGTGAAAAGGCAGCTGATTTTGCGAAGCGTCATAACATTGAAAAATGGTATACAGATGCTGACCAGCTGATCAATGATCCGGAAGTCAATGCGGTTTATATAGCAACACCTCCGATCTCTCACACTGAGCTGGCGGAAAAGGTGGCTAAAGCAGGCAAACCAGCATACGTAGAGAAGCCCATGGCCAAGACCTATGCCGAGTGTCAAAGTATGGTAGAGACTTTCAAAAAGTATGATCAGCCACTTTATATTGCCTATTATCGTAGGGCGTTGCCCAACTTCCTGAAGGTGAAGGAACTGATCGAAAGTGGAGTGATTGGGGATGTACGAATGGTCAACATTGAGATGATCAAGCCGGTGAAACCAAATGTGATCACTCACCTTGAGAACAACTGGAGGGTGGATCCGGAAGTTGCCGGAGGAGGTTATTTCTATGATTTGGCCTCACATCAGTTTGATTATCTGGACTTTTTACTAGGGCCTGTCTCAGGTGCAAAGGGTTATTCTCTTAATCAGACAGGAAATTATGCTGCAGATGACATGACTGTGGCTTCTTTTTCATTCCCCAATAAGGTAGTTGGTACAGGAGTATGGTGCTATACTGCCGGAGAGACTGTAAGTAAAGAGCAAACTACCATTATTGGAAGCAAGGGGCATATTGTCTACGGCACTTTTGAAAATTCGATTGTTTCCTGGGAGACAGATTCAGGTGTGAAGGAATCCATTGATTTTAAGATGCCGCAACACATTCAGGAACCATTAATACGACAGGTGGTGGATGAGCTTTTGGGTAGGGGCAAATGTGTGAGCACTGGTGTGAGTGCTGCCAGGACCAACCAGGTGCTGGAGATGATTTCAGGTTAGTCATCAATACAAATTTCGCTGAGAGATCATGAGGGATAGAGGGATTGAACCATCAAAATGGAAGCGGGTAAGGTGGATCATTCTGAGTCTATTCTTCTTCACGATGACGCTCAACTACCTGGATCGGCAGATCATTGGGTTGCTCAAGGAAGATTACCTGGAGCCTATATTTGGATGGAGCGAGTTTGACTACGCCAATATCGTGATTGCCTTTCAGGTCGCTTATGCCATTGGGATGCTGGGGATCGGTTATTTGATTGATAAGATTGGGACCAGGTTTGGTTATGCCATTACCCTGGTGATTTGGAGCATAGCCAGCTTCGGGAATGCCATGGCAAATGGCCTTGTTGGTTTTGTCTTGGCCAGAGGGTTTTTAGGTTTTAGCCAGGCAGGAAACCTGCCCTCTGCAGTGAAATCAATTGCAGAATGGTTCCCTAATAAGGAACGAGCTCTAGCAGCCGGGATACTGAGCTCCGGTGCTAATGTAGGTGCAATTATTGCGCCGATTATCATACCTCTTATTGCGATTTCCTGGGGATGGAGATGGTCATTTGTCATCCCGGCGGTCATTTGCCTGATATGTATTGCCCTTTGGTTTCTTTTTTATGAGAAGCCCTCATCACATAAAAGAATATCTGATGAGGAATATCAATACATTCACAGTGATGAGGTTGTGCTTCCGGATAAAAGTCTGGTAGCTTCAAAAGTTAGGTGGAGAAAGCTTTTGCTTTACAAACAAACATGGGCTTTTGCAGCCCTGAAGTTTTTTACCGATCCTGTTTGGTGGTTTCTGATGTTTTGGCTTCCATCCTTTCTCAATAATGAGTATGGCATGTCACAACTTGAATTGACCATGCCTTTAACTACAGTTTATTTACTGTCGATGTCTGGAAGTCTTGCTGGGGGTTGGCTATCAGGCTTTTTTCTGCATCGAGGTTGGCCGTTATACAAAGCGAGACGGGCTGCATTGCTTCTGTTTGCTGTTTGTGCGCTGCCAATGGTTTTTGCGCAGACCCTCGGGCGAATAGATTATATATACGCTATTCTGATTATAGGATTAGCGACTGCCGCCCATCAAGCCTGGTCCGCTACAAACTTGACTACTGTAACAGATATGTTTCCTAAAAAAGCCGTGGGGTCTGTTGTGGGCATTGGAGGCACGATCGGTGCAGTAGGTGGAGTGTTGCTTTCGGGGACAGCAGGGATGATCCTGGAGTATTATTCAGTGCTTGAGCAGATACAAAAAG
>JAHCMM010000106.1 GCA_019192515.1 Cyclobacteriaceae bacterium SS2 | reverse complement strand
AAATCACATTATCATCAGGATTAAGGGTAGAGAACCAGTCCTGTCTTCCTGTTACGTTAAGGAAAAGGTATCCATTGTAGCTGAAATTAGCCGAACCGAATACTGAGTTAATTCCCCATTCGCTGAAATCATATGAGTAACTCCTGTTATCAGGATTTACGTTGTTAACTGAATGGAAGAAAGGAATGACCAGGTTTTGTCCTCCAACCTGAAGGCTTTCGCTAGATCTTCTCATTCGGTTTCCACCCAATAGCACATCCACACCAAAGACACCAAAATCCTGGTTGAGACCAACAAACACGTCAGCGTTATCTTCTCTGATCTTTTGTGCTCTTTCAAATTTATTACCCAAAGGCCTGTATGCAGTACCATAAGGTTCATTTATGCTGCTGAAATCTACAGAAATCACGTCAGTTCCCACACGACCCTGTACATATAACCAGTCAGTAATATTATATTTCAATTGAGCATTACCCAGGATTCTGTCTTTATCATCAAGCCTTTCATACTGATAAGCAGCCCAATAAGGGTTTTGTGCAAACGTATTCCCCTGGTGTCTTAGCTCAGTTCCATCCGCTGCAGCTCCCAATTTATCTGTAGGACCTTTCATGTCCTCGAAAGAAATGTTAGGTGCTTTCATCATTACGGTTGCATTAGCATTTCCGGGAGAATCTGACAGTCTTGGCCTGTTCTTGGCATTCTCCTTTGAATACTGAACAGTGATTTGTGCCTCGAGCCTATCAAATTTACCACCAATGTTAGCATTCAACATCCTCCTTTTGTATCCTGAGTTTGGTACAATATCCTCGTTATTTAAATCAGAAGCTGAAACTCTGTAGTTCATATTCTGAGTACCACCTGATAAGCCAAGTGTGTTAGTCCATGTATATCCTGTATTGTAGAAATCATTAATGGTTTCACCCAGATCAGAATAAGGTCTTGAAACGCCATCAAACTGGATGACGTTGCTTCCGTCAAGTCTGGCTCCCCAGGACACCTGGCCATTATCCAAAGCACTGCTTTGGCTTGTAGGAGCAACTCCATTTGAACCTGTTCCATATTCATTCTGAAAGTCAGTGAGGTCATATACTCTGTCAACAGTGAAGTTGGAGTTGAAAGTAACCTGCATATCACCACCAGTCTGTCCTGACTTGGTAGTGATCAAAATGACCCCATTGGATGCCCTGGATCCGTACAAGGCAGAAGCTGTTGCTCCTTTAAGCACTGTAAGACTTTCGATGTCATCGGGATTAAGGGATGCAAGACCATCACCATTGTCATTTCCACCCCACATACCAGCGGAACCAAGGTTTGAATTATCCATTGGGATACCGTTGACTACGTATAGTGGCTGATCATTACCGGTCAGTGAAGATCCACCCCTAATAACTACTCTTGAAGAACCCGCTGCACCGGTTGCCGGAGGACTTACGTTTACTCCCGCCACTTTACCTGTAAGTGCAGTACCCAGGTTGATCGCTCTGGATTTCGTGAAATTGTCTCCACCCAGCTCGGTCACTGCATATCCTAATTGCTTTTTCTCCTGAGCAATACCAAATGCTGTTACAACAACTTCGGACAGCTCAGTAAGATCTGCAGCCAATGAAAAATCAACAACTGACCGACCATTGATAGGAACCTCAGTTGTTTTAAATCCGACAAAAGAAAATACCAATATATCATCTGATGATGCAGAAATACTGTACTTCCCGTCTATATCGGTTACAACTCCTGAGGGAGTCCCCTTAATCTGGACTGCCACACCAGGTAGAGCTTCACCGTTTCCCTGGTCTGTAATGACTCCTCTTACAACATTCTGAGCGGTTGCCTGAAGAGAAAACAACATGGTAATTATGACCAGAAACTGCAAAACAACTCTTCCGCTATTCCAGGATTTCCTGAAATCAACTTTGGAATCGAAGCCAGTAATAAACCGACTTCCCTTATTGTACTTGTGCTTCATAAATTAAAAATTTAACATAGTAATTAGTTGATAGTAAAAGAATTAATAAGAATCCGGGACCTATCCCCGGACAGTCAAAGTAGTGTAACAGGTTATTGATTATCCCGCACATTACCCATTTCCAAAAGTTGTCATTATTGTACTTATCGTGTGTTTACTCCCTTTTGGAACCTTCATACAATTTAAAGGATTTTTAAACCAAAGTACACATAGAATACTCAAAATCAAAATAAAATCCGAAATCTTGTGTGCGGACACATTCCCCTCGATCATTAAAAACATCTATTTTGAATACCTAAAGGGTCTTATTTTAGCTGATGGTCAAAAAGACTAAAAGTGTCCGGAATCAAACATAGGTCATGAGTCATCCTCATTAATCGCACAGAGCTGTAAATGGACAAAAAGAAGATTGACGTAATTTCAAAACGAAAATAAACAAAGGGCAGATTAATGACTTTCAGCATGTCCCATAATTAAGGAAAGGTGTCTTTTTATACCAATCCAAATGAAAGGGTTTGCTATATTCGAAACTCAAATAAAAAGCATTGTATACACTCAACAATAAGACAGCCATCATTACTGGTGGTTCAAAAGGAATTGGGAAAGCCACAACCCAGCTATTAGCTAAAAGTGGAGCAGACGTTTATTTCATCGATATCGATGACCAGGAGGGCCAAAGCCTGCAAAAAGAGATTTCTCAACGAGGCCAAAAAGCTACTTACATCAATTGCAACATCGCGTCCTATGACGATGTAAAGAAGACGATTGAAGGAATCTTTAAGAACACAGGCAAGATTGATATCCTGATCAATAATGCAGGGATTGCTCATATAGGAAATGCTACCAACACCACCCCTGAAGATTTTCAAAAAATTGTAGATGTAAATGTGAAGGGTGTTTTCCATTGTCTAAGTAGCTGTATCCCCCTTATGCAGAAGAGTGGGGGCGGTGCCATAGTCAATATGTCTTCTGTCGCTGCAGAGCTTGGAATCTCTGACCGATTTGCGTATTCCATGAGTAAAGGGGCAGTCTCGGCTATGACTTTGTCTGTAGCGAAGGACTATCTTAATGACAATATCCGATGTAATGCAATTGCTCCCGGGAGAGTCCATACGCCGTTCGTAGATAATTTTATCAAGAAAAACTACCCGGGCCAGGAAAAGGAGATGTTTGAAAAACTTTCAAAAACCCAGCCAATTGGAAGAATGGGTAAACCAGAAGAAATTGCTGGCCTTATTCAATATCTATGTAGTGATGAGGCCTCATTTATCACAGGATCCATTTATCCTATCGATGGTGGATTCATTACACTTAACAGCTAAAAGATGAAATTATTAAGATTTGGAGAAAAAGGAGCCGAGAAGCCGGGTATTCTGGTTGATGGAAAAAGAAAAGATTGCTCGGCACATTTTAGTGACTGGAACAGAGAATTTTTTAATTCGGGAGGACTGGAAAGACTTAAGACAATTGACACATCAAGCCTTCCTGACGTAGCTGAGTCTGAAAGATGGGCATCTTGTGTTTCCAGACCCGGAATGATCATGTGCATTGGCTTAAACTATTCTGATCATGCCGCAGAATCCGGAATGGAAGTACCAAAGCAACCAATTATATTCATGAAGGCGACAAATACGCTAACAGGCCCTAATGATGATATTCCTATTCCAAAGAACAGTGAAAAAAGTGATTGGGAAGTAGAGCTTGCCATTATCCTCAATAAAGATGTCTCCTATCTGAAGGATGAAAAAGAAGCTCTTGATGCCATTGCCGGTTTTGCGGTGATGAATGACCTATCAGAAAGAGCTTTTCAGTTAGATCATGGTGGGCAATGGGTGAAGGGTAAATCTTGCCCGCAGTTTAGTCCCCTGGGGCCTTACCTCGTTACCAAGGATGAAGTAGGAGACTTCAACAACCTGGCTATGAAGCTGAGTGTTAATGGAGAATCTAAACAAAATGGCAATACAGGTACAATGATTTTTAAGCCGGCATTCCTGGTGCACTACCTATCTCAATACATGATGCTTGAGGCTGGTGATGTAATCTCAACTGGTACACCTCCTGGAGTTGGTCTTGGATTCAACCCTCCACAGTATTTGAAAAAAGGAGATGTAGTTGAGCTTTCAATTGAAAAATTAGGTTCTCAGAAGCAGAAGTTTATATAAATCCTTACTGCTGAATTATAGATATTCAGGATTTATCAAAACATCCTAATAAAACATCAGGTTACCCATGGAGTAAATTCAACATTCCATGGGTAATTTTTTGATCATAGGTGGGTCTTCAGGCATAGGTTTGGCACTCGCAAAAAAACTTTCCAAAGAAAACCATCAGGTTATCGCAACTTATAACAGTCATCTAATGGAGGATTCGGATAAGGTTTCCTTCTTAAAGCATGATGTTACAAAGGATAATTTTGATACTGCATTGATTCCTGACAAGTTAGACGGCTTCGCTTATTGCCCCGGCAGTATCAATCTCAAACCCTTTTCAAACTATTCAGATGCTGACTTTCGTGAAGATTATGAACTCAATGTCGTTGGAGCTGTAAAGACTATCCAAAAGGTGTTACCTCATCTAAAAAGATCAGACCAGGCATCTATCGTTCTCTTTTCAACAGTAGCCGTACAAAGTGGCTTTAACTTTCACAGCCTGGTATCCTCTTCAAAAGGAGCTATCGAGGGTCTTACGCGTGCCCTGTCGGCAGAGTTGGCCCCAAACATACGGGTCAATGCTGTTGCTCCTTCACTGACCGACACTCCACTAGCAGGCAAGCTCCTCTCCAACGATCAAAGAAGGCAGGCATTGTCAGATCAAAACCCCATGAAACGAGTAGCTACTGCAAATGATATTGCTCAATCTGCCTTTTTCCTTCTAACTCCAGCTTCATCCTACATGACTGGTCAGATCATGCATGTAGATGGAGGTATGTCAGTAATCAAAAACTAAACTATTATGCTAGGTTTCTTCAAAACAAAAAAAGAAAAACTACACGATAAATATCAGAAGCTCATGAAAGAAGCTCATCGACTTTCTACCATCAACAGGGCTAAAAGTGATCAAAAAATGGTGGAAGCAGAAGCCCTTATAAAAGCAATAGAGCAGATGAAATAAGGGATCTCAGTTTTATTGGAGAAGCTGTTGAGGCTTCTTATCATCGATTTGATACCCCCAACGCTTGAGAATTGGAGCTTCAAGCTGAGGCTGTCGGTATTCGTCCGGAGACATGATCGGAATGCCATATATTACCGGATAGTAACGACTACAGTGGGTACATGTAATTAAGGCCTCTTTGATTTCACCCTCTTCTTCCTTAAATACCTCTAGTTTTAGCTCCTTTTTATCAAACGGGCAACACAGTTTTTTATAAAATTCTAATCTCATATTATTTCAATTTATTAATGAATGCTCTGGTGGTATTTTCCGGATCTTCGGCTTTTAATAAACCAGAAATCAGCGCAATGCCTGAAACTCCCAAACCAATTATCTGATCAGCATTGTCCAGAGAGATCCCTCCTGAAGCAAATACACTCCCATGAAAATTCTTTTTTGCTTCTCGAACTACCCTGAAATCAACCAATTCACAAGCATCAGTTGAAGACGAAGGAAACATAGAACAAAAACTTATGTAATCCACCGGTCCCTGGTTAAGCAAAGTCCAGTCTGTACGATTACTTAAGGTGACACCTACAATCAATTGACCAGCAATCGAATCAGGTATTTGATTGAGATGATCAAAATGTACTCCATCAGCTTTGGCTGAAAGTGCCAGATCGACATGATTATTGATGATCACCGGGACATTATTGGCTATTGACCGAAGTTCGGTTACAAATCCTACTTTATCCTGATCAACTGCCCAGTGGTCCCAAACCTGGATCACATTTATCCCGCCTTTTACAATCGCTTTCACCCTGGGTCTCAGGTAATCCATCCCCATTTTCGGATCCACTACGAGATACAATCCGGCTAATTTCTTTTTCATTTCAAACCCTGCTTAAGTGAATTGAAAAACACACTCCAATAAGGATCTGTACCTGGATGTTCAAGCAGTTCTTTGTCATTCCCAATCAGGTACATCCCTTCCTCTTGTGGCATCACTTTTCCAATCATTTGAACCGGATAATTCTTATCCGTTAAGGATCTGACAACTCTTTCTGTATGATTGGGATGAACGGCCACCAGCAAGGCTCCGGCACCTATGGTATATAAAGGGTCATATCCAAAAAGATCTCCTATGGCTTGCTGTGCTTCCCCCCGGACTAATTTATCCCGGTATATTTCCACACCACATTCCGCGGCCATCATCATTTCGATAGTGGCCCCTACTACACCACATTCAGTGACATCATGCATTGCCCGAACACCCTGTGTATGAACTCCGAGGCTGACAGCATCCATAGCAGCTTTCACAGCAGAAGATTCATAGAAAAGCTCCTGTCCCTTTCTCATCACCTCTTCACCACAGGCATTTTTAATTGTCTCAGGAAAACTCAATGCCAGAATAGACGTGCTGATAATGGCCGGCTCTTTCAAGAGTATCAGATCATCACCTGGTCTGGCCATATCGCTGGTTAAGACTGAATTCGTTTCTACACAGCTAAACATGGTTGCTCCTCCGGATACCGTGCTGTTTTGTCCCTGTACTTTTCCGGTATGCCCACCGGTAATGGCTACTCCCAATTCCTCACACCATGTAGATACCCATCGCCAATATTCATTAAACTGCTCAGCTGTGAGGTACTCCGGAAGATTCAAACAAAACTGGGCATACTGCGGCATACATCCTGCGGTGGCGATGTCGGAAGCAACCAACTGCACGGTCAACCATGCGGATTCTTTCAAACCTAAAGTTGGAATCAGGGACGCAGGATCCGTGGCAGAAATCAAAGAGAGGCTGTCTGAGATATTCACCACACTGGTATCCACTCCATATTTTGGACCTTTGAATACCTCCCCTCTTGTGGCACCTCTCGAAGGAAACACATGTGATTTCAAAAAGTCGTCCTGGATCTTACCAACGCTGGGAAAGTCTTTCATTTCGGATTTCGCTTCACGTACACACCAAAGAAATCTCCAAATGGAACATGCCATTCCTGAACAGGGAACCATTTAGGAAGGCCGGTACATTGCCATTCTACCGTATAATCCTCACCTGTTAAGGCTTCATCAATCACTTTCAACAGTGATTTGGGTGTGTAAAAATTGGCTGTCACATAGAAAGGGTTCTTTCCAAACATTTGCTGTGTACGCCTTCTGATGTATTTGGTGGTATTGCGGTTCATCATGCCAAAAGCAATCCCATATTTACCTACCCGTGCTGCCTCGCGTATCACCTTTACCGGATCTTTATAATATTCAAAGGTGGTGATGAAAGCTACTACGTCGAAGGTGTTGTCTCTGAAAGGCATGTGATGTGAATCAGCCAGCACCAGGTCACCATCAAAAAGCTGACGTCCCTGTGCAAGCATAAAAGGGCTCAGATCACCTCCAGTCGCTTCAATACCTATTTCATGCCACCACCGGGTGAAACGTGTGGTCCCACAACCAAACTCTAAAAGGGTTTTTATGCGATCATCCTTCTTTAGTCGATCTGCCATGATCTTCTTCTGAAACAACTCGGCACGCTTATACCGACCTTCGTACCAAAGCTCATAGGTGTCTGTGTGCTCCCTATTGAAAAACCATTCCTTTCGACCCTGCCAATTGGTTAGGTCCTGCTTCACAAGCTCATCAAATGCCATCCTTGTAATTTTTGTCTGTTATTAAAATTCCGGAGCCGGATAACAGATGCGTGTAGGAGTAGAGTCCTGTAGAAAATCTCTAACCATTGCCTGCGCAGGTATTATCCGGATCAGGTCCTACGGGTTTAAAATCTCAGCCGCTCTTGCAGCACCCCGTGGTTTAGACTCAAAGTAAGTCCTGCGAAATGAGACTTACAAAAAATGGCATCTTCTTCTTAAAGTTTTTTATCAGTTGCTATAATTCAAGGTTTATTACATCAACTTAATTTTATAAACCCAGGCATGTTTCAAGGTTGCGGGGAGTTCATCCGGATGACTGATCACTGTATTGCCATCTTCCATAGCCCAGCTAAGCTTCATATCACTACCCAATAGTTGAATAGTAGAACCGTCTACAGGTTGGATATTTTCCAGGACCAGTTGCTTGCCTGGCTTTTTCAACGCTATGGCATATAAGGTGGTCCCATTATCCTTGCTGACAAAGCGTATGTCTTCCCCCTGCTTGTAGCCTCCCTCGAAAATCTCCGTTTTATAGATAGCCTCCTGATTGACTTTCATCCAATCACCAATTGAAGCCAGGCGCTCCACACTCGGTCCTGGAATTAACCCTTCTGCAGTTGGCCCAACGTTGAGTAAATAATTTCCGCCTTTAGCTACAATATCCACAAGATTATGGATAAGCATCTCATCAGACTTCCAGTTGNCATCCTTCAGTTTGTAACCCCAGCTATCATTCATCGTCATACAGGACTCCCAATAATATTCACTGGTACCCTCCAGGATTTCCTGTTCCGGAGTACCAAAATCACCCAAATATTCATCTCCCTTATTCATACCCTGCATTCCTTGACGGCCTTTATCCACCCTGTTGTTGATGATTAATTCAGGATTCAGCTTTCGCAGGTAAGTGTACAGCTCCACTCCATGTTCATGGGTCCATTCAGGAATCCACTCCCCATCAAACCACAGGACAGCCGGGTCATATTTCTCCACAAGCTCGGTCAACTGCGGATAGAGATAATTGTCTACATAGCTTTGGAAATTAGGATTCTGCTTTTCTTTGGTATTGTACTCCGGATAGTGAGGCGCCTGTGCATCCGGATGATGCCAATCCATGATAGAGTGATAAAAGCAAAGCTTGACCCCATATTTATCACAGGCATTTTTCAACTCCTGAATCAGGTCTCGCTTAATGGGTGAAAAATCCATCACATCATAGGTGGAGACATCAGAATCCCACAAGCAGAATCCATCATGATGTTTAGAAGTAAGTACAATGTATTTCATGCCTGCATCTTTGGCTATCCTTACCCATTCATCGGCATTGTATTTTTCCGGATTAAACTGCCGAGAATATTCTTCATATTCATTTACTGGGATTGAAGCCCGATGCATGATCCATTCAGCGATGCCCCTCACAGTCTCTCCTTTATATTCTCCAGCTGGAACGGCATAGGGTCCCCAATGAATAAACATACCAAATTTGGCATTAGTCCACCATGCTATTCTTTTAGCGAGATCCTCCTTAGATTCATTGAGAATCTCTTCTGTTGTCAATGTTGCTTTCTTTTCTTGCTCAGCCTGCTGACTCCCCGATTGACAACCAAGCAGGTTGAGAGCAAAAACAATCAATGCATAGTGAAGGTGTAGCTTTTTCATATTTCCGGAATGAGGTTCATTTGACACGTAATAGGATAAATTTAGAAGATTAAAACCAAAAAAAAAGACAGTAAAAGCGCACTCTTACTGTCCGATATAAATATGCTTAAACTGATTGCTTAGCTCCAGGTCCTATCCCATGCACGGATATTATCCCATTCCGGTGTTGGTGCAAACAATTTCTCCCCTTTCACCAGGTACTTCTTCAACATTTCATCATCATATTCTACACCAATTCCTGGCTTCTCCGGCACTTTGACATACCCATTCTCCACAATTGGTCCATCAAAACCAGTTACCAGTTTTTCCCAGTCTGCTTTGTCTACGGCATGGTGCTCCAACCACATGAAGTTCTCTGTTGCAGCGGCACTGTGCACACAACCCAGGAAGGAAACAGGCCCGGATGCATGGTGATGCATAAATCCAACACCATTCTCCGAGGCATAATCACCGATCCGCTTAGTTTCCAATATGCCACCTGAGGTATTCGGATCCGGGTGAACAATGTCAACCGCTCTCATGTCTATAAGCTGCTTAAAGCCTCGCTTTAAGGTGTAGATATCTTCACCAGTCTGAGTTGGTGTGGTAGTGGACATGGAAATTTCTTTCCATTGCTCCATGTAATGCCATGGAATAAGATCCTCCATATAAGCCAGGTTGTATTTTTCAGCTGCTCTCGCCAATTTGATAGCCTCATTTACACCAAAGTGACCCCAATGATCAGTTCCCATTGGAATCTCATAGCCAATTTGAGACCTCATCACATCCAAAAATTCCATCAGTTTATCGATTCCTTTATCTGTTACCTGTATCCTGGTGAAAGGATGTTGAGTCAAATTGTATTTTCTGTATTCATATTTATAAGGGTCAAACTTTCCACCGGCATTATTGATCACAGCACCGGGAATGTCCCTAATAAGGTTGATGCCAATGTCCATCTTCAGTGCAGTATAACCCTTGTCGATCCTTTCCTGCATACGCTTGGCATATTCCACTGGATCGGATGAAGTAGTGGTGTCGCAATAAACTCTTACACGATCTCGGTATTTACCTCCCAACATTTGGTATACAGGAACACCATATGCCTTGCCTGCCAGATCCCATAAAGCCATTTCTACCCCACATACTCCTCCTCCTTGTCTGGCGTGACCGCCAAACTGTTCAATGATCTTGAATAGTCTTTCAACGTTGCATGGGTTCTCACCAAGAATTCTGCTCTTCAGAAAAAGAGCATACTCCTTGGCAGCTCCATCCCGCACATCACCATATCCGACAATACCCTGATTGGTGTATAGTTTCACAATAGGAGTACGGAACATCACATCAGATACCTCAGCGATACGCATATCCGTGATTTTCAGGTCTGAAGGTGCTGAACTTCGGTTAACGTTCTTGGCAGACTCAGCCAGTACATCTTCTATTGGAGCTGCAGTAAGAGCTGCCAGGCTGAGACCACCGATACCGGCCTTTTTGAAAAATGATCGTCTCCCATTCTGATTGTCAGGCTTTACCTCATGGGGATCATTCATTAGGGCTTTTAGTCTTTCTTTTTTATAAGTCATGTTGCTAAATATTTATTTACGAAATAGATTTTCCAGCTGATTTTAATTTTACCACCTCACTTTTTTAAACTCCCAGTCAGGTACCACTTTTCTCATCTCTACCAAATCGTCCCGTTTTGTCAACCCACATTTTTTGTAATTTTCATGCAGTTTCTTAAGAGCCTCCCGGTCAATTTCAACACCCAGACCAGGGCCGTCAGGCACACGAACCGACCCTTCTTCAAACTTGATCCTTCCGCCTACAATCACTTCTTCAGATTGCCAGGGGTAATGTGTGTCCAGTGCATATGGCACTTCAGGAAGTGCTGCTCCCAGATGGACCATCGCTGCAAGTGAGATTCCCAGGTGACTATTTGAGTGCATCGAAAGCTTCCTGCCGAATGGTTCGCAAAGTTTTGCCAGCTCCATAGAACTCCTCAGTCCACCCCAGAAATGATGATCACTTAGGATGATATCTTCAGAGCCCAATTCAATGCTGCCAGGAATATCCTCAAAGCTTGTGGTGCACATGTTAGTTGCCAATGGCATTTTCAGTTTCTTCCTAACCAACGCCATGTTTTCCTGCCCTCTCACCGGATCTTCCCAATACTCCAGGATTCCCTCCATCATCTGCCCATGCTTGATTGCAGTATCTACTTTCCAGATTGCATTGGGGTCATGACGTAGTGGTATATACGGACCAAAATGATCATAAAGGGCCTTCATCGCCGCCACCTCCTGAGCTGGCTCAAATGCTCCTCCCTTTAATTTGATTGATTTAAAACCAAACTCATTGACCATGGCAATGGCCTGATCAACGATACCCTGTGGTGTAATGGCCTCTGCCTGTCTTGCGGCAGCCCAACCCGTAGCCTTTGGATCGATACCAAATTCAAGCTTTCCTCCTGCACCCTCATATTTATAAAATAAATAAGCAGCAAAAGGAACGAGATCTCTTCTTTTCCCACCCAAAAGGTCCACTACAGGGCGCTCCAGCACTTTTCCCATAATATCCATACAGGCTACTTCAACACTGCTGAATACATGGACTATTTTACGTTGATCCCACGGGGTATCGCCACGTTGGTGCGTAGTCTCCTCATCAAAGTGATTTTCTATCGCATCCTTAATTGAATTAAGGTGAAAAGGGTCCTTACCAATAAGTAGCTCCTTTACTTCTTCAAGGGCTTCGTTGATCTCCACGTTACCAGGTATCTCACTGATCCCGGTAATATTGTTGTGCGTCACCACTTCCAATATGGTACGTAGTGCATAGGGTGCATGAAGCCCTGCTGCATTGAGCAATGGTGGATCCACCGTTGCAATAGGAGTAACAATTATATCCTTAATTTTAAGCCCTTTCATACTTGTTTGATTGTTTGTTCATTGACTAATTCCAGCTCAGTAATTTAAGGATATTTTTTCCCGATACTTTGGCTTTATCTGCCTGAGAATAATTTTCCATATGGACATCAATGGTGCTTAAAGAAACACCTCCCATAATCATCCGATCAGGACCAAATGCCTGCAACACCTGTTTGGTAAAAGGCTTTGCTCCCGGGTAATCCGGCCCATCATCAGCAAAATGGCCCAACCCTGAAAATTTCATGTAAACATTGGGCAAATCTGCCAGCTCAAGGACATTGGCAAACTCAACAGCATCACCCATGTGGGGTTCGGCAAAATGATCGATGAGTACTTTGCATCCCGTAAAAGTCTGAATGGCCTTTTTTACCTGCAGCGCATAGTTAGGTCCGATATGAAGCTCGATGATGATATCCAAATCAACAGCCTGCTTCCAAAGCGCACGCACACCAGGGTCAGAGAAGGTATTTAAATAACTTTCCTTTCCCCTATGGGCATGAAAGCGTGTGGCTACAATCTCAGGATGTGCTTTCACCAATGACGCTAACTTCATAGGGGCCAGCGTATCCTTTGGATAAAATAAACTGGTGCCGCGAAGCCTGTCTGGCGCTTTTTTTAGACTATCTAAAAGCAATGAATGATCATCTCCGTAGGGTTCAGGCTGCACAACCACTCCCCTGCCTATACCTTCCTTATCCAGATGAGACAGATACGTTTTCAGTGGATTTTTGGGCATCCTGGATGGGTCAGGCTTATAGGTAGCATTGTGGTGAAACGGGTATTTGTTCGTATCCGAACTAAAGAAATGAACATTCCATTCCACCAGATCATTTGATTGATCTATTGTATCCATGCTATTTTTAGACATAAGGCCAAAACCTTTGAAGTTGAACGCAGACATTGCTCCCAGTCCCAATACGTTTCCAAAAAACCTTCTGCGATCCACTCCTAAAGCTAGATTTAGTTATGCTTCGCTATCTAGCGCTGCCATAATCCCTTTGATATGACCGAATGCAAAAGCATGACCTTGCAGGCCGCTCGCCGGGTCTTCATGTTGTGGAATATGATCTGGCATGAGCATGCCATCATACCCTACTTCTCTTAATTCTCTGATTATAGCCACAAAATCCATATCTCCATTATCGGGATAAACTTCCATGAAGTTGTTGTACCCACCCTTGATATTTCTCAGGTGAATATTAAATATCTGCTTCCTTTCACCTACCCATCTGATGATTGGCAAAATCTCTGTTTTAGGATCCTTAAGTCCTTCAGCTGTCGATCCAAGGCAAAGGTTGAAGCCATGAGATGGGCTGTCATAAAGTTGCCCAAATCGTTTGATTCCCTCAAAAACCTCGGGGCTGTTCCACCGGGTCATCCCTCGGTAACCAGCCGGAGCCGGAGGATCGGCAATGTGATTACCCAGTTTGACATTGTACTCTTCAGCGACAGGCAACACCCGATCAAGAAAATAAGTAATTCGTTCATACAGGTCGTCGATAGAGATAGGTCCCCCAGGGATAGTCTCCTTATCCATCCCTCTCTTCAATGCTTCTTCATAATTCCAGGTGCTATAGGAAGCATTACCTCGGGTAGGATCAGTAGTTCTGCCTGTCCTTAAAATTTCCATAATGATCGTATTGTAGAGCAACACTTTCACTCCTGTTTTGCCAGCCACAGAGATCATTTGCTGGATCATTTCAATTTCTTTGTCACGTTCCGGGTCCTTAGCCAGCATAATATTGGGAGTGGCTACCCGCTTATATCCTGCTGAAGAAAGTGGCAAGTGATATGCATCAAGGGCAATCCCATATTTTTCACAAGCCTCTTTTTTGGCCAGTGAGTCCTCAAGATCCCAGCCGACACCAGGAATGACTTTGGGTGCTCCACCATCCATATTGTATACGCCGTGTCTGGCGAGAAATTCAAGATTTTCCTTTCCGGTCCCGCCATGCTGGCACCCAACTTTCATCAGCATAGGCTTCTTTTCCTTTTTTACTTCAGGGACTTGCTCAGGCTGAGGCTGAGCGCATGAAGACACAACTGACCCCATGGATCCCACCACTGCTGTTGTGCCAATTGAAGTGGTGATCATGGAGGTAAGGGCTTTTCTTCTATTAATATTTTTCATATTTTTTGGGTTTAATATCATATTTTGAATCTGATCAAAAGACTAGACTAGAGGGAAGAGGTTTGCAGCGATCAGTATCACTATCAGACCAACAATTCCCATGATTGTTAAAAGGGGTGAAAAAGTCTTCAGAGCTTCCTGNTCCGTGAGGTTACTCATCTTACATACGATCCAGAACCCGCTATCATTCATCCATGGGATAAGCTTGGATCCGCAGGCAATTGCTAATCCGATATACAACTGATGGTATTCCAATGACATAGAAGTGGCCATTCCGGCAAGAATCCCGGAGGCTGTAATCATAGCCACAGTAGCTGATCCCTGAGCAGTTCTCACAATCGCCGTAATGAAGAAGGCCAATGGAATTAAAGCCATCTGGTAGCCACTTGTCAGCTCGGCTATTCTGGTACTGATGGCCGTTTGCTGCAGCATTCCACCAAAGGCTCCACCAGCAGCTGTAATCAGAATGATCACTCCGCCACTCATCAAGGCTGTTTGGACTGATTTCTTTAAGCCCTCTTTATCGTTACTTTTCTGTAAAACAAGAATAATGAGTGATGAAAGTGCTCCAAGCGCCAATGCGAGGTTCTTTTCACCAAGGAATCCCATGACATTAGCCATAAGGCCAAAGACGCCTGACTGTGTACCTTCTGAAAAGGTCTGGATAAGGGCATCCAGNGTAATCAGTAAAATAGGGATAAGGATAGGAAGTAGGGCAAACCCTATGGCTGGTAGATCCTTACCATCTTTTTCGGAGAGTTTTTTAATTTCTTCTAATGAAGCTTCCATGGAATCCCTCAGGGGAACAGGCCATTTTTTATTGGCCCAGGCAGCATAAAAATACCCTGCAATTACGGTAACAGACCCTACCAAAAAGCCCCCAACCATCATCATGCCAATGGGTATGTCCATCTCAGCTATCAGGAAAAGGGGACCAGGTGTAGGCGGCACCAGTGAATTGGCCATTGCAGCACCTGCAGCCGTGCAAAGAATGAGTAATAAATAATTCTTTTTGAGCCTCATGGCCATGGCTTTCGCTAATGGAACCATGAGATAAAACACGGTATCAAAGAATACGGGAATCCCGATAAAAAAGCTACTGCCCAGAAAGGTAATTGGGGCTCTGCTTTCACCAGTAAGTTTCAAGGTAGATCGTACAATTTTTTCTGCGGCACCACTTTCGAGCATGGTTTTTCCAATGATCGAAGCCATGGCGATAAGTATGCCTATTTTCCCACAGGTACTGCCAAACTCCGAAGCAATCCGTAGTCCTACATCCTGATTGATTAATTTTTGAGCATCTGCCAGAGAACCTCCCTTACCGGTAATATAGGCAATAATAGATGCATCAGGGGTGAGCAATGCTACCACAAAAGCACCTACTAGAAGTGCTAAAAATGCATGAAGTCTGAATCCGATTATTCCACCGACTACGACAAGAATGCCAATAGCCAAAATAAAAAGTGGGTCATGGGTAAGAAAAGGAATATCCAAGGGTTAATGTGTTTTTAAGGGGTTGAGGTTATCAGACATTTGCAGTAACCAATTTTTATTTGAAGAAAACCAATTGGCTTATAAAAGCCAATTGGTTTAACTGTTTTTCAAAGAATTAATTCAGCTATCAGGGTGCATCCCACCAAACTCTGGTTTCCAGGTTGTCAGGACCTTGTCTACCAATGGCAATATCCAGATTATCTGCGTTCACAGTTCTTTCAGAGTCAGGATAAGTGAGTCTTCTTATGAAGTCCTCATTGACCAACTCAGATCCAGGATATGGATTTGGTTCTACATCCGGGTATCCACTTCTTCTGAAGTTGGCCCATGCTTCATGGCCATTCAGGTAGGAAGACATCCAGTATTGCTCATTGATCTGCTCGATTTGCTGAGCCTGTGTTCCTGCTAAAGGATGAGCGGCAATATAATTTACAATATCTGCCTCATCAACATCGGTGTCGCCAGGATACATAGACAATTGCTCCATATGTGCCCTGATCCCTGCTTCATATGCGGCATCGGCATCACCTGTTGCCCAGCCTCTTACAATAGCCTCTGCATATAGCAACATGGTTTGTGAATAAGTGACCAGAAAACTTGGAGCCTCGGGAGCACCTAATCTCAATCTATCCATTTCGCTATAATCATAAAGACTTGCTAATCCATCAGCAGTGACCTGTGGTGGAATTGTGGTATTATCAAATCCCTGAGGCATTCCAATCTGATCGGCTGGATCAGAGCTTCCTGTACCAGGCACCTGATCTCCCTTAGTAGCCGCCCCTACATAACGAGTGGCGATCACAGGTAATCTTGGATCGTTGTTGTTCAGCATCCAGTCCATGAACTCCTTGTCAATATAATAGAATCCGGCCTGACCACCATTAAGGTTTGTTCCCAGACCATTTCTGAAATTGGGATCATGGCGAACCACAGCATTGTCGTCATTGGACTGCATCAAACCACCGGCTACAGCTGTGGCAACGAAACCAGCTGCCTTTGTTGCATTCACCTTGGAAAGTCTCATAGCTGCTCTTAATAGCAAAGAGTAGCCCAGTCTTTTCCACCTGGTGATTTGATTACCTACTGCTACATACATCACTTCCTGGTTTATGGCATCACCCGAAGCACTTAAAGCGGCAGAAGCCTCCTCCAGTTCATTCAGGATATCATCATAGATAGCCTCCTGGGTATCATATTCCGGAAATGCAATTCCTTCCAGAAAACCTTTGGCCGCCTGGCTATAAGGTATCTCGCCGTATGTATCTGTCAATACCATGAATTCATAGGCTTTCCAGATCCGCAGAATCGACAGTAAATTGGTCTTGTTGGCACCATCGGCAATATCCTTTTCAAGTGCAGCTACACCATCGACCAGATTTTTGATACCGGTATCATATCCCTGATTCCAGTTTTCCGCTGTTGCAGACCTGTTGTCCTGATTTAGGTTTCCTCCCGTACCCACACCAATGAATGGTGTGATCATTTGCCTGACAATAGTGGTTTCGTAAGTGAAATTCCCGTAACCGGGAGCAGCATTAATTATGGCCCTGTTTAACTGAAAGGTAGGGTCAATAGACGTCAACCTTACAGGGTCTGTATTCAATTCATCAAATCCCTCGTCACACGAAGAAAAAATGGTAATGACAAGGACTGAACTCAGTATATATTTCAAAATATTCTTCATTTCTCTTCCTCTTAAAATTTAACATTAAGATTAAATCCAATATCTCTTGTGATAGGCAGACCTGTAGATTCCAGACCAATTCGGTTATCATCAATGATACCATTTTGATCAGGATGTACGTGTGGCACCCACTGCTTCAACACGGCCACATTGTTAGCTACCAGGTCAAGTTTCAGACCCTGGATAAAATCTATACCACTGACAAATCTTGTGAAATCATATCCGATAGAGATTTGTCGCAGCTGCCATGAACCTGCCTTGAACACAGATTGCTCTGACATTCTGTGACTTCTGATGGTCTCATAAAATGGCTGAATTGCTGCCTNTGTTGTATTGATTGATCCATCAGGATTTACACCTTCTCCCACAATAAATCCTTCTTCTCTACCGATAAGAGTGGCTTTATCCAATCCATGGCGATAAGCATTGGTATGTGTTCCTGAGATCAGTTTGTGACCAAGCTTAAAGTCAATCAAAAATGAAGCTGTGATACCCTTATATTCAAAAGCATTGGTAAATCCTCCTACCCATCGTGGCAACGCACTTCCAAACTCAAGTTGATCCTCAGACCTTAGTGGCCTTCCATTATTAGGATCGTACACAATACGGCCCTGATCATCTCTCAGATATCCCCAGCCGTAAAGCTGAGCCATAGGTCTTCCTACTACTTGCCGTACTTCACCATGGAATTCTGCGGTACCTACAGTAATGAAGGTTCCATCCACATCATCACCTAAGCTAAGCACCTCTGACTCGTTGTAGGCTCCATTTGCGATAAAATTCCAACTAAAAGTATTGTTTCTCACTGGATAGAATGAACCTAATAACTCAACCCCTTTGTTTCGGCTTTCCCCAACATTGATCAGTTGATTTCCAAATCCGGAAGCATCAGATATTTGAGCTGTTAGGATTTGGTCAGAAGACAGCTTGTTGTAATAAGAAGCCTGGAAGTTGATGTTATCGAATAAAGTGATTTCCAGTCCGATTTCATTTTCTCTAACCCTCATAGGTTTCAGGTCAGGATTTGGTATTGTTCCGGCATTGATATTACCTACAGGTTGATTGAGTAGCTGTTGTGTACTAATCGCATAAAACAGGTTATTGGAATAGGGATTTACATCCGTGTCACTACCCACTTCTGCATAAGCAATTCTCAACTTACCAAAACTGATCCAATCAGGTAACACATTTTCCAATGCTTCACTGAAAATGAAACTGGTAGTAACTGAAGGATACAGGATACTTCTATTGGCAGGTGACAAGGTGGAGAACCAGTCATTACGTAAAGTTCCATTCAAATAAATGAATTCATTGTAAGAAACCTCAGCAGATCCATACAGGGAATTCACTTTACGTTCAGACAATGAATAGTTGGGGGTTTGCTTACTGGCATTGCCAATGGTGTAAAGATCCCTTGTAAAGAAGTTTTCACCCAGTATGGTATAAATATCTGATCTTCTATACATACTGTTTCCTCCCATAAGGACTGAAACACCAAAATTTCCCACATCCTTACTCAAACCGATCAGGAAATCAGAGTTTACTTCTCTATACCGTCTCTGATCCTGAACATACTGTCCATTCACAAAACCTGGAGGCGGAGCTGATTGTCTCTGAGAACCAGTAGGAAGGTTATAGTCTACATCTCTTGAAAAGAAATCCTGACCAACTCGACCCTGTATATACAGCCAATCAGTTAAATTATACTTGGCTGTAACGTTTCCAAAGATTCTGTCCTTATAGTTATTTTCAAACCTTTTTAAGGCGAAGTAGGGATTTGTACGGTTTGTAAACCTTGAGTAACTGATCTCATCTCCATTTTCGTCGCTAGAATACTGTTCCAGTAAATCCATTGGCATTGAAGAAGACAATGTATAAATAACTACAGGGCTGAAATCCTGTTCGGCAATATTTGGCGGATTTTTCCTGTATTCATAGGAGTAATTCATATTACCCGATACGGTAAGCTTTTTGATCTTTTGGGTAAAACCAAGATTGATGGTTTTTCTGTTGTAATCCGAACCTGGAAGAATAGCTGTAGCATCCATATTGGAAACAGATAAACTAAAACCGCCATTTTCTCCACCGGAAGCAACAGTCACGGAGTTCATCAACGTTGAACTGTTGTTGTAATAATGTCTGATCTTGCCCGGAGTAGGTTCATAGGGTGCGGTCACACCATCAAAAAGGATCTGAGTACCACCCATTTTTTCCCCAAAGCTCCAGACACCTGAAGTCGGGCCGGGGGCATTTGGTCTTACCCCTCCTTCTCCCTGACCATACTCATATTGGTAATCTGTCAGGTCCATTGGTGTCCCATTCACGTAGTTCATGTTGTAAGTCACAGAGATTCCTGATCCAGCTGACCGGTTTCTGGTAGTGATCATGATCACACCATCTTTTGCTCGTGAACCATAAAGGGCAGATGCAGCAGCTCCTTTCAAAATGTTCATGGAGGTGATATCATCCGGATTGATACTACTCAATCCATCCCCGCTATCAGACATCCGGTTGCTACCTACTTCACCACTTTCACCTCTAACACCGAAGTTGGTGTTATCGATTGGAACACCGTTCACAACAATCAATGGAGAATTCTTTCCTCCAAATGAGGAAACACCTCTTATCCTGATTTTGCTACTTCCCTGAGGTCCTGATCCCATATTGGTGATGTTGACACCCGCCACTTTACCTTGAAGGGTATTCATGAAGTTTGGTGACCTGTTCACATTAAAATCATCCGGTGCTACTTTGGCGGTAGCATAACCCAGGGTTCGCTGATCTTTTTCAATACCTAATGCCGTCACAACCACTTCATCCAAAGATTCGATATCTTCTTTCATCGATACATCTATTACAGATCGATTGGATACTGGTATTTCCTGTGATTCGAATCCAACAAATGAATAGACCAAAGTAGCTCCATCAGGAACTGTTAACCTGTAAATACCATCACTATCAGTAGTGGTACCAGATGTAGTTCCCTGTACGATAACAGATACACCGGGCAATCCCTGCCCGTTCTGATCAACTACTTTACCTCGAACATCCATTTGTTCTACATAGGCACTAGTCTCCTCTACAGTAGGCTCTGATAAAAAGGATTTGCTTACCTGAATGGTCTCATCAACCCGCTTAAAGCTCAAGCCGGTATTTTGAGAGACAAATCGAAGCAGGCTTGCCAATGACTCTTCGCTGAATGTGGCATCCAGTCGCATTTTATTGTCGATAATGCTCTTTCTGTAGGCAAATGTGAAAGGTGTCTTCTCTTCTATTTTTTGGAAGACATCTGTTATTGATTCTCCGTCCAGTTTCAATGAAAGATAAATGCTTTCAATGCTTTTCTCCTTTTGAGTCTCTCCTCCCTTTGCCATCAGAAATGTAATAGTGAAGCATTGCAGTAAAATCACTGCTAATGTTCTTATGGTCGTAATCCTGACCATTCGTAAAAGTTTAATTTTCATACATTTGAGTTTAGTTGATAAAAGTTTCATCAAAGACAAAAAGGGGTAGTTGTTGATTGAGGCTTTTACGCGGTTCAATTAGCAGCTATCACACTTTTTAAAATATTTGCCAGTTGTCTTTGGGGTCTGGTTTTAATGTCATTTCTCTATAGTACCTCCTTCCGGTTTAGTTATCTTATCCATACTTTTTTATCCTTGATTTCATAATCAAAATCATATGAGAAGCCAATGGCTTCCAGCACCGTTTCCAGGCTTTTGTTGTTATACTTTCCTTTGTAATCTTTTCTGGTTTTAAACCTTTGGATATTCCTGGCAGAATCCGAGATAATGAATTCCACGCCATACCAGCGGCTAAGCGTAGCTGTGAGTTCTTCAAAACTTACATCCTCGAAAACCAGGATCTTATCTTTCCAACCGGTGATCTCTTCAATATCAAACCCGCTGATTGTGGTATTTAGCCCTCCATGCTGATAGGTAGCCATTTCATTGGGAGTCAAAACAGCCGGAGTAGCTTTTTCGCCGACAACAGACACCTTTCCGGTAACCAGAGCAACCTCAGTCTTGTCTTCTTCCGGATAGGCCTTTATATTAAAGCTGGTACCCAGTACAGTGGCTGAAAGATTATTGGTCTTGACAATAAAAGGCTTTTCTGTATCTCTTTTTACATCAAAAAATGCCTCGCCTTCCAGGATCAATTCCCTGGTATTGCACTCATTACACACATAGTAATAGAGACTTGACCCTGCATTGAGATTTACGTAAGATCCATCTGGCAGATAAAAACTAGCCTTTTGCCCATATTTTGTCACCCGTTGGAAATAATTCTCAGTCTTCCCGATTTGTTGTTCATCAACGCCTGGCTGAATATCTACTACCAGGAATGAGATGAGAAACATGACCAGAAATACTGCTGCCACTTTGAGGCTAAAAAACAACAACTCATTTCGCGATCCCTTTTTGGGATTAGTGTCATTGTTTCGATCAATGTCTGACTGAATTTTCTGCCAGATCTGCTCAGTCTTATTTAAGGTGTCCCGATCTTCCGCGTCATTTTCATTTCCCAGCAATAACACCAGTTGCCTGGCTTCACGAATTTCCTCCTCCCTATCTGGATTATTTTTACGAAACTCATTCCAGTAATCAACAGTTTCACCATCCGGATTCAGGACATACTTGCAAAACCGATCATCACAAACAAGTTCTTCTATAAATTCAAAAGAAGCAGGCATAGAATAGCAAACTTTAGTTGAGTAAAGGGTGATCCGGCTGACCGGTACTCAGTTTTACTAAACTTTTTTAAAAAACTTTGAGAAGAGTGTAAGAACTAACCGATTTTAGTCAGCGTAGAAAGTGAGATTTGGTGCTTTTCCAGAAACTTGCGGATTTTGGTGATGGATCTAAAAACAGCATTCTTTACAGACTGATGTTCCATGCACAATATATCGGCAATTTCATGATTTGATAAACCTACAGTGTATTTCAAATGCAAAATATCCCGCTGATTGTCATTGAGGTGAGCCAATAACTGTTCAACAAGTTTTTTCCTCTCAGACCTGGTTTCGATTTCAATCAACTGGTTTTCAAATGGTCCGGAAAACTGGTCAATCACTTCCAATCCAACAGCATATCGAAGTTTATCTACTTTGACAGACTCAGCTAATTTTCTGCGTAAAGATCTGAACAGATAAAATTTGATGGAATCGGTTTCCCCTAACCTGTCGTGCCTGGCCCATAGCTGTACAAACAAATCCTGCACTTTGTCTTCTACCAGTTCTTTGTCTCTGCAAATCTTATACCCATAAGAAAGCAGGTACTTGGCATACTTAAAATAGATAAATGAAAGTGCTGATTGATTCCCGCTAATAAAATCTCTCCAGATAGAAAGATCGTCTTTTCCTGAATAGCTGGAATTCATCATATGGGTTGGGTCTACAAATTATTATTCGCTAACCAAAAACCCATGACATCAAGCAAACCTCTAACAAATATTTGATAAAAAGAATGCTTATTATGAAATTGGAAATTATAAGCGATTAATAACCGGGTTAATTACAATTAATCTAATGTACAACTAATTTTTGATTTTTAAATCAAAATAGGAAAATTATTGAGATTCAGGATTTTACCAAAGATTATATTGGCTTATCCGTCATATCCAGTAGAATCAATTATTCTCTATACCTATCAATACCCTAATCAGGTCATTCTTCTGGGAATTCCTTTCGGTTAGTTGTTTACGGAGGCTTGTTTTCAGTTCATTACCGATAGACTGGGGCTCCAGTTTTTTAAGTAAGGCTATCTGAGCAAAGTAATTGAGGCTTTCAAAGTGATCGGTAAAAAATTGCTGTGAACGATCATCTTTCAGTACGGAACCAGGCATTTTTTCAATGGCATTTTTAGCATAATACCCCTGTCCTTTTTCGATCGTGAATAATATATGTGGCAAGTATTCTGAAAAATCCCCTTCCGAAAAGTTATTGATAAGGTAATAATTGATTTGTTGATCCTCCTTACGCACCATCTTCTCCACGACCTGGTCAGTGAGGCTTCTGTATGTGAGTGCCTGAATGGTATCTACCACCCTACCATGCACAATATGCCACAGCGTGTAGCATGAATACACTGCGCCGCTAATCACACTTTCCTTGATCTCATTGATTGTGGCACCTGACACGCCATCAACGCCCTCCTCTTCGATATCCTGAACAAGATCTTCCTTTTTGTAATTGGCCAGCACCGATGAAGATTCACTTAGTATCTGGTGAAGTTTTTCATATTCTCCGGGAGTAAAGGGCTCGTGCTCCAGCTTGGTCAAAGGACTGCCGGGAATGGTATCATAATGATCATATCTACCAATGGCATCCCAGAAAAAATCAATTTCCACGGCGTAGCATTTATCTTCTTCACAGATTGGCGTGAAAATAAATGCAGTATACCCCTCTAATAAGCTATCCTCATCAAATAGTGGAGTTAGCTCTATATCCAATGAGTCAGCAACAAAAGGCTGACTCATTGGTACGTAGCCAGGGGTAAGGCTACGTTCTAGAAATAAAATTGAAAGTATGGTTATTAATAGAGACCTGATCATTTACTCCACAGTCTCTAGTAGCGTACCACCTTTATTATAGGTTTGGGTAAATGGCAGATCAGGATCACCGACACCCTTAAGCATCAGCTCTTCCAGGTCCGCAAAATGACTTTCATAGATCTCGCGTGGCGTCACGCCAAATTCCTTACATACCGAGGCAGCCATACCCAGCACCTCTCCCATCATTCCTCCGGTTCGCATCAGTCGTACAGTACCCAAAGCCACGTGCGAGACACTGATGTCCCGGCCTCCCATCATGAGGTTGTTTACATTTTTTGAATACAGACATCTGAATGGGATCGGATAAGGATAGATCTTGGTGTGTTTGGCGATTGACCTAAAAGCTTCACCATCAAACTTTTCCAGGTTTTCAGGATCAGGGTAGTGAAGATCTATTGTCCATGATGTAGGTGCAGTACCATCTGGAAGAAATTCCTGATTCCTGAGCTCATTTTCTGTCAGGATATAATCACCAACTAACCTTCTCGACTCACGTTTTCCTCCTACGTATGCTACCCATTTCAGGCGCTCATTGGCAAACTCTTCTTTCTTAGAGTAATTGTTTTTCAGATATGACCAGTTGGAGTAAACTACCAGTAAACCATAATCCCGGATAAACTCCGTTTCATTGATCATGTCCTTACCCATTCCGGTTTCCCAATCCCAATCACCTCTTTTGATGGCGAAGGCTTTTTCGTCATTCCAGGGCAAGCCCCACTCAATATCAGGGAAGGCAACCGGATAGCCAGCATCTTCAGAAAACCACTGTACAGAAATTCCCATGGTCAGATTATCTGCCTCTACAGGTGCTGTCGGCTCATTGAATCTATCCCGGCTTTCTCTACCTGTCATATACTCGGCACCAGCCAGGAATCCAATGGTGCCATCACCAGTGCAGTCTGCAAACATTGGAGCTGAAAAGCCTCTGATCTCTCCGGTCTCTATGTTTTCCGCATATACCTTGGTGATCTTTCCATCCCTGGTTTCCACTTTGTTGGCATGATGGTTCAAAAACAAGGAAATATTGGGTTCAGCCAGCACAGCCTTCAATTTCTTATCGTCTTCGTAGTAGTCTTTCGGCTGGGCATTACCACCACGATCCGGACCTATCTCATTTACCAGGTTACCGATATTCGGATAAGGCTCCAGGTTGATCCTGGCACCCAGATGTACACGTACCTCCGAGCTATTGTTTCCACCCAACACCGGACGGTTTTGGATAAGGGCAACTTTGACGCCTAATCTTGCCGCGGAAATTGCCGCACATGTTCCGGCCATACCTCCACCGACAATCACAAAGTCAAATTCACCTTCCTCAACTGTCTTTTTCTTTCCTGTCAACTCTTCTACCAGCTTATCCATCTGAGCAGGGTCGTTTGGTGGAACATCATTTTTCTCCGCAGTAAAATAGATCGCATCACACCGGCCATTGAAACCGGTAAGATCACGTAGTCCTACATGGGCCACTTCAGATTTAATATCTACGACACCACCGTCAATCCATGACCATTCCTGGGTACTCACGCCAAACTCCTTGTCTAAAGGCTTGCCATCTATCAATACCTGGAATCTGCCTGCCGGAACGTCAGACCACTGTGCAGTCCAGTTTCTTGTTCGGATAAATACCCGGTACTTGCCTTTTTCAGGAAAAACAACCTTGGTCATGGCATCATCCACGGGTGTACCCATGCCATGAGCCAGCAGGTAGGGTGAGCCCATCACATCCATAGATTGCTGGTCGATAAACCAACCTCCTTTTTGATCGAAGCTCTCGGCCTGTATAAAGACTGCCTTTTTTTCTTTGCTCATCCCGGATGAGATACTGAGCAGGCAGATAAGTAAGATCATTAATGCTTTCATCATTTATATTGTTTCCAGTTAATTTAATTGTTGTAACACCCTGGCTCTTTGCTCCAGGATTCTTTTCTCGTTTTTCTCAAAAGACTCTTTTCCATAGACTTCAAAGGCATTTGCTAAAGCCTCCGGGTCTTCTTGCATACCATAGTCGGTTGTCTCCTTCTGCCATTCGGCCAGCCTGTCTCTCATGGCTTGCAATTCTTTTTCAAAAGCCGGTTCCCCTGCAAGATTCCTGATTTCAAATGAATCAGCTATGATATCGTACAATTCCTCCTCAGGTAAAGGCTCAATCAGTTTTCTTTGTACTTCGTTCACCTCATCCCGCTCTGCTAAGATATTGAGTAGATGATAAATAGGGTGATTTGCCTTGCGATATGCCGTAGAAGCCTCATTTATTGAGAATCCATTGTTGTAATTTCTTATGTATTTGTACTTATTGCTCCTGACTGCTCTGCTTTTAAAGAAGACTTCTCCGCTTCTGTCGGCTGTCGCATAGATAAAATCTCTTTCCGCTTCAGCATTTTCTCCAAGGAAAACGTTGCCTTGTAGCTGAGCTGGTTTTGGTATACCCGCCATCGAAAGGGAAGTGGCTACAATGTCCAATGAGCTGAGAAGCTGATCATTTACTGACCCATTGGGCAAATAATCATGCCATCTCAGGCCTGAAGGACACTTAATGATCAAAGGAATCTCAATACCTGAGTCATATAAAAAAGATTTACCTCGTGTAAATGGCCTACCATGATCGCTGAAAAAATAGACGATCGTATTTTCGGACCATCCTTTCTCTTCCAACACCTGCAACACCTCACCTACCTGACTATCCATCAGTTGTGCAGACTCCAGGTAGTCGGCCCAGTCCTGTCTCGCTACGGGGTGATCCGGGTAGTATGGTGGCACTTTCACCTCGTTCGGGTTGATGGGATTTTTCTCATCCTTTTCAAAAGGGCGGTGGGTTAATCTCAGGTTAACGACAGCGAAGAAGGGTTTTTCCTGATCAAACTCATTCCATGATTGATGATCATAAGCATTCAATTCAGACTTAAATGACCAGTCTGTCTTACCGGTGCCCACATCACCTTTGATGTTGGCTGTTTGATATCCATTTCTTCTGAAGATCTCGTTTATCGGAAGGATATCTTCAGGAAGGGCATTTCTCATTTCAGTTGGATATCGCATATGATGAGCATTGATGGATGTCTGATGCATACCCACAGCTAATGCCGTCCTGCTAGGCGTACAAATACCTGCAGTAGTAAACACATTGGTGTATCTCACTCCTTCTGCTGCCAGCTGATCAAGTACCGGTGTCTTTACCTGTGATAGGCCAAAGCAGCCCAGATCCGGTGATAAGTCCTCAGCCAGGATCCACAGAATATTGGGTTTGGGCTTTTCTTCTAACTGCCCGCATCCATAAGCCAAAAACACCACGAGAATAACTCGTAAAATGTAGCTATATGTCATATTGGTAATGAGCATAATTGTTTAGATAAAATAAGATCGGTCGGACATATTCTGCCCAACCGATCAAATTCATTTTATCAATATCCACCTGGGTTTTGATTGATCTCAGCTCCCAGTCCCCGATAAGTATCAATTTCTGATTGAGGGATTGGCAACAGGTAATCTCTAGGATTGGTGAAAATCCTGTTTTGCGCATTCGGAAATCGCTGATCGGTATTCAGATCATACTGACTTTCGATGCCAGCGTATGATACAAAACCATCTTCATCGATATCCGGAACCATGGTAGCATTGGCTTCATCCAAAATCCTACCGTACAGCGTCACAGGCATCACCTTTTCAGCTATTCTCCATCTCCTGATATCGAAAAGTCGGAAGCCTTCATTGGCTAGCTCTACCTTACGCTCACGACGAATGATCCCTCTAAGCTCTGCCTGATCCGTGGTAGTGATCTCAGGGTAGTTTCCGGTATCAGATACATCCACACCGTATGCTCTCGCTCTGACCCTGTTGATGGCGGTCAACACTGATGCATCGATGTCATCGTTTTCGATTTTTGCCTCTGCATAGATCAGCAGAACTTCTGCAAATCGCATCAGCTTGAAATCCAGATCACTGAATGTCTGATCAATCAGCTGAGCCTCTTCGTCTGTATACTTCTTCCATAGGTATCCGCAGAAGGCTGCAGGCCAAATAACGATCCTGGAATCCTTGTTGGAGCCACCATTGGAGCCATCAGCCAACCTTACTGTAAGGCTATCAGGATGACTTTCAAATATCAGACCTGCCCATTCGCTCTGAGGAAGAATGATGGAAGCGGCCAATCTTGGGTCTCTGTTTGCAAATGGATTGCTTGGATCATACACCACCGACTCGTCAATCGGCAATCCATCAGTAGCCTCGTAGCTATCTACCATAGATTGTGTAGGCACTACCGTGCTGTAAGCATTCCTGTTACGTGACCCCTGAGCACGTGGAAATTGCGTAGTAGCAAAACCTTCCATAAAAGGCATCACGAACATGGTCTCAGCAGAATTCTCACCTGCCTTGGTAAATAATTCTCCATAGTTAGGATGCAATGGATAATTACCTTCATCTATGACAGTCTTCGCTGCTGCAGCTGCCTCAGTATACATTTCATTGTAAAGTGCTATCCTGGCTTTCAAGCCTAGGGCAAACCCTCGAGTTACCCTACCTGGCTGAGCTGGATCATCTGTCAGTACAGCAGCGGCAGCATCCAGGTCATCCATTATGCTGTTGGCAATGGTGCTTTTAGACTCTCTTGGCAACAACGCTTCTTCGGGAGAGGTAGCCAATGATTCTGTGTAAGGCACATCACCGAACAATTCAAGTAGGTAATGGTAATAATAAGCTCTCAAAACCAGTGCCTCAGCCCGGATTCTGCTGTAGGCAGCTTCCGGAACCACATCCTGAGCCCGGCTCATGTTATTGAGCAGGTTATTGGCTCTACCGATTCCTTTATAAAAGTGAGAGTAGATATCATCAAAACCACCAGATGACGCACTGTGCGATCCTGCTCCAAACTCATCGAAACTCAGGAAACCACCACGCACCAAACCAATGTCAGTCCCACCATTGTCCATATTTACCTGGATAGGTAGTCCGTAGCCACCCTGGAATCTTACAGAGGTATAAACACCTGTAAGGGCCAGTTCCAACTCCTGTTCATTGGAGAAAAAAGTAGCATCTGTTGGTTCAGTCAATGAATTTAGATCTATCACGTCCTCACAGGCTCCTAACACTAGAAGAGCGCCAATGATCAGATTTATTTTTATGAGATTTTTCATCATTCAATTTTTTTAGATAATCAAACAGATTATTTAGAATTTCACTTCAATTCCCATGGTGTAAGAAGACACGATCGGATAGAAATCCCCATTCGTTCCACTAGGAACCTGTGGGTCCATACCATCAGGCAGCTTGTCCCACGTGATCAGGTTCTGACCTGAGAAGAAAACCCTCGCTGAATTAAGGAAGATATTGTCCATCAATGTAGCAGGTAAAGAATACCCTAAATTGATGTTTCGCAACCTCAGATAAGCACCGTTGAATATCCAGGTACTTGAATTCTGGATGTCATTACTTCCTGAGCTGGTTGGGACCAGGATAGGAAACTTAGCATCTGTTCTTTCAGGAGTCCAGGTCTCTTCCATATGCCATTCCTGGATCTTACCGCCATTAAACATGGCCCATGCGGCATCACCTCCGATACGAATGTCTCTATTGCCAACACCCTGGAAGGCGATGGAGAAGTCAAAGCCTTTGTAACGAGCTCCCAGATCAAAAGAGTAGCTCATCCTTGGAAGTGAATTTCCGATGATCACCCGGTCATCACCATTGATCACACCGTCTGCCTGATCGGGAATACCATCACCATTGGTATCAACAGTCAGCTGGTCTTTGTATCGAAGATTACCAGGCTGCAATGAACCGAACTGAGCAGGCGCATTGTCAATTTCTTCCTGCGTCTGGAAGATCCCCTGAGTCTCGTATCCGTAGATAGAGCTGATCGCTTCACCAACCTGGGTAATACCACCACCATTGATGATCGGTCCAACTCCAGCGAGGTCAGTCACTTCATTTACGAAGTCAGAAGCGATGAATCTTGCGCTATATTGAAAATCGTTGAAATCATCCTGCCATCCAAGTGCCAGGTCCCACCCTTTGTTTTGAACACTTGCAGCATTCTGGGTAGATGGCTCTAATCCCACATTTAGTGGAATAGGGATCCTGAGTAAGATATCATTGGTCTTCCGGACGTAGTACTCGAAGGTCATAGTCAACCTGTTTTCCATAAATCCAGCATCAACCCCAATGTTTGTTGTCTCTGTGGTTTCCCACTGAATAGCCGTATTAGCCAACACGTTTTGAGTAGCGGCGGTGTAGATACTTCCCCCAAACACATAGTTTCCAGCCAGTGAAATTGAAGAAACATACGGGAAGTCGCTACCAATCTGCTGGTTACCCAGCTGACCCCATGAAGCTCTTAGTTTCAGGTCACTAATCGCGTCTGAATTTTGTAGGAATGCTTCTTCAGCAATTCTCCATCCCACGGAGAAAGAAGGGAAAATAGAAACTCTGTTATCTGGTGAAAACCTGGATGAAGCATCTCTTCTCACATTGGCTTCGAACAAATACTTGTCCTGGTAAGAGTAGTTTACTCTACCAAAGTAAGACAATAACCCATTGTGGGTTGCAGAACCATAGTTACTGTCATTTTCTTCTGAACCAGCATTCAACACCTGGTAATCGGGCAAGATAAACTGGTCACGATAGGCCCTTAGCTCAGAATAGTTGTACTTGATCATTTCATAACCAGCCAGAGCTGTCAGACTACTTGCCCCAAAGTCAATAGAATAAGCTGCTGTCGCGTTCACATTGTGCTCCAGACTACTCTGAATCTCATGATAAAGTGAAGCCCTGTTTGGCGTCAATCTTGTAGTACCAAGGTCAAAGTCTACAATGGTTTCAATAGGTTTCACAAACTCTTTTTCCTGATAATCTCTGTATTCAGGTGAGTACATCAATGAAAGGTTAAGCCCTTTCACAGGTTTGTAATTCATCCTTAATATTCCCCTGAAGTAATTATCATTGATAGCATTTAAGCCACCGTCTTCGGAGAAAGCGATAGGGTTTTGACCATTCCAGCCATCTCCCCATGAACCGTCTGAGTGACGAACAAAATAGATAGGCGGGATCCTGAAAGCTTGCTGCGTGATATTGGCAAGACCCTGGGCTGGCTCCTTACTTCTGGACTGACTGAAGTTGATATCAAAATTAAAGTCCAGCTTTTCTGATGCTACCAGATCAGAATTGAATCGTCCGTTGTATCGCTTGAAATTGAAGTTCGGGATGTTTCCATCCTGATCCTGGTAAGAAATAGATCCGTTCACTCTCAGATTCTCAGAACCTCCACCGACACTTACCTGATGGTACTGCATAAAACCAGACTCAGAGTAAAGCTCCTCTACCCAATCGGTGTCTGTATACACATCTGGATTAGTTCCATTTTGCAGGTTAGTCCTGTAATCATCAATGATGTTTTGAGGAGTGTTGCCATCATTTTCCAGGAAGGTCAATGCTCCAACAAATTTTGGTCGGCCAGTAACTGACTGTTTTCCTAAATAGGTCTTATAACCTACGCTGATCCCACCAGCTTTTGCTCTCTTGGTAGTGATCAGGATCACACCATTTGCACCTCTGGATCCATAGATAGAAGCAGCTGCTGCATCTTTCAATACAGAAATGTCCTCAATGTCTCCTGGATCAATCCCGTTGATATCTCCCTGTACTCCATCGATAAGTACCAATGGGTCGTTTTTGGAACCATCTCCCAAAGAGCCCAGACCACGTATTCTGATCTGTCCGATATCTTTTCCGGGCTGGCCGCTGCTCTGAACTATTGTAAGACCAGGTACCGTACCCGTAAGTGCTGATGACACCTGGAATACCGGCTGCTTGGTCAGGGTGTTACCATCCACCTGCTCCACTGAACCTGTCAGGTTTACTTTCTTCTGGGTACCGTATCCTACCACAACAACCTCTTCCAATGAAGATATGTCTACGGGCAGACTTACGCTGATGTTTGTGCGGCCATTTACTGGCTCTTCCAGCGTCTGATAACCCACAAATGAAATCACCAGGGTACTTCCATTTGGTGCGGTAATGGAATAGTTACCTTCCACATCCGTGATGGTCCCATTGCTGGTGCCTTTCTCCTGTACGGTTGCTCCCGGTAGTCCTTCTCCATTTTCATCTGTGATTTTACCCGTGATAGTTACCTGGTCGATGATCACCTGGATATCCTTTTCAGAATCCCTGTCCTCCTGGGGTTTTACGCTGATCTGCTGATTGACCTGCTTGAAGCTTACATTGGCTTGCTTGGACAATTCCAGCAGAACTTCTTCAACTGTCTTATTTCGGGCTTTTAGACTTACCTTTTTATCCAGGTCCATGTCTTCTCTGAGGAAAACAAACCGAAAATCAGAATGCCTTTCAATTTCTCTGCAGGCAGCCTCTAAAGAGCTGTTGTTGATATTCAATGAGATCACAGCCTTCTTAACACTCTGGACATTCTGTGCAGAACCATTGCTGGCCAGAATGGTATTGACCAGCAGCAGTGTGATCACGAGTCCATAAATCGATAACTTCCCTGCCATCTTTAAATACTGTAAAGATTTATTTTTCATAAATTTGATTAGTTAAGTGAAACAATTTTCACTGAATGGAAGCCTGGACTGGTATGTTGGTAGCATCTCTGTGTCCGGGCTTTTTCAGTAAATACCTAATAGAATTGGGGTTTTACTTCATTGGCATACTTTGGTTAAAATTTTATGTGAACAGTTTTATCATCTATGTCGAACTTAAAACCTGCCGAATAACCTAAGCTCGTCAGCACATTCGAAAGGTATTCATTGTCGAATCGCCCATTACAAGTCAGGCTCTTGGATGGCCCTTTTTCAATTTTAAA
>JAHCMM010000105.1 GCA_019192515.1 Cyclobacteriaceae bacterium SS2 | reverse complement strand
AACCTGAGGTTGAGTTCTTATTACAACCGCAAGTTTAGCAACAGGTTGAGCATGCGCTATGGTATGATATTAAGCCGGTTGAATTATGATTATACATCCAGGGTAGTGGATGAAGATACCAATGACTGGAAAACAGAAGTTGACAATGACGGTCATACAAGCATGGCACAAGCCTATATCATGGCCAAATATAAGTTCTCTGAAAAACTGATTTCTACTATTGGTGGGCACTACACATACTTTGCCTTGAATGACGACATGACCGTGGAACCGAGGTTAGGTTTGGCTTATGATTTGAGCCGGGGGCAGAAACTGACTTTTGGTTATGGTATGCACAGCAGACATGAAAACCTGCCGGTTTACTTTGTGCAAAGGCAAAATCCGGATGGCAGCACCTATTTACTCAACAGAGATCTGAAACTGACCCGAGCACATCATTTGGTATTGGGATATTCTAAAGCATTCAACAGGAAGCTCCATTTCAAATCTGAGGCTTATTATCAGCATATTGATAAGCTTCCTGTGCCTAATAATCCAAATGAATATTATTCACCCATATTCGGTGGTTTTAACTCCCAGGACACCCTTGTCAATGCCGGAAAGGGAAGAAACTATGGCCTTGAGTTAACAGTTCAGAAATACTTCAGTGATCAGTATTACTTCCTGGTTACCAGCTCGTTATTCGATTCTAAATACCAGCCAAAGGATGGTAAATGGTACAATACCCGGTACAATATCCAGTATGTGAATAATGTGGTTGGAGGTAAGGAGTGGAACCTTGGTGAGAACAAGCTGCTCAATTTGAATGCAAAGGTGATGTGGTCTGGAGGAAAACGTCAGCTGCCTATAGATCTGGAACAGTCAAGGTTAAAAGGGGAGACTGTCTACTTTGGAAATAACCCCTGGTCATTCAAAACAAAAGATTACTTCAGAATAGATCTGGGTGTGAAGATGCATTTCTTTAAAAAGGATAAAGAACATGTACTCTCTCTTGATATCCAAAATGTAACCAATCGCTTTAATACCTGGGCTCAATTCTATGATTCCGAAACAGATAAAATCATGGATTATCCTATGGCAGGACTTATCCCGATATTGAACTATCGCCTGGAATTTTAATACCTATAAATCAGGAAAGAACGCCGGGGACTATGTTCCCGGTTAATTTCTACACAGTATATTCACATTTTTGTTATTTTATCAAATAAAATGTACACTTTTGCATATCTCAAAGAAGATTTGAGTTAATAATAAAGTAAATACGCTGTGCCAACAGTAGGTAGTATCCGTTCAAGTAGTAATTTCCAATAAGAATTTCCTTTTAGCGTTTCCACTCAGTTGATTTGACATCAGTCAAACTCATGCGTTTTTTCTTCATTATCGAAGTAACTGAATACATATTTAAATCCATTTGACATTTAGAAGTATTCGGAAGCTATTAAATATTATGAAAACAATTAATTAAAAACACAATGCAACAAGGAACTGTAAAGTTTTTTAACACAGAAAAAGGATTTGGATTTATTACTCCGGATAATTCCGATAAGGATGTATTTGTCCACATGAGTGGCTTGATCCATGAGATCATGGAGAATGACAAGGTGTCATTTGAAGTAAAGGAAGGTAAAAAAGGCTTAAATGCCGTAAATGTGGAACGAATCGACTAGTCTCCACTAATTAAGAAATAGAATACAATACAATGCAAGAAGGAATAGTAAAGTTTTTCAATACAGAAAAGGGGTATGGATTTATCACTCCTAACAATTCTGACAAGGATGTTTTCGTACATGTAAACGGACTGATTGATGAAATCAGAGAAAATGATAAAGTGCAATACGAAACTGAGCAAGGCAAAAAAGGCCTTAATGCCGTGAACGTAGAGGTAATAGGTTAAGCGCTTATAGACACTTTTAAAGAAAGGTGGGATTGCTAATTGGCAGTCCCGCCTTTTTTTTTGTGAAATAGTTTTTAAACCGGTTACGCTATTTCTTCCCCAGGATCATTCCTATCAGGCCGCCGGTAATTCCCATCATGGCCATGCTGACAAAAGGGTCAACCAAAGCTGCTGTCAGGTTCATCATATTACTGGTGGCATACATCACCAGGTTAAATCCAAGTCCCAGTAGAAAGCCGATAACGGCTCCACCTTTCAGCCCACTGACAAACGAGTTAACATTTTCCCATCTCTCAAAGATGTACACAAGGAAATATGCCTGGACGACGTTGCCAAGGATAAGAGCCCACCATACCATCTCAGACTCTTCTCGCATGACACCAGTGGCAGAACCTGCATTTTGCATATTGAAATCCATCAAAAGCATACCATAGAAAATCCACCCTAATAGAAACAGGGAAACGGTACCAACAAGCGTGGCAATAATACTGTTTTTAGCTTTCATCTTTTTTTAGGTTAAGTGTATTTAAAGATACATTATTTAAGGTAGAATGAACTATTCTCCATTCTAATTGTGGGGCTTTTCAGACATCAAATTCGATTATTGATCTCTTCTTAAATCAGTTCATTATCCGGTGA
>JAHCMM010000104.1 GCA_019192515.1 Cyclobacteriaceae bacterium SS2 | reverse complement strand
ACCAATGAAGAAACCATAGGGTCGCTGCAGCATATTATAAGTATCCAGCCCGAAGAGTGAGTACGATCCTGTGAAATAGGTGTACAAGACCCCACCAGTCATGATGACAGCGAATACCAACACGCCATGGACCATCCATCGTTCAATTTTCCAGGCTTTCAGGGATTTGTCTGAAAGCTGGCGAAAAGGGTCACCGGCTGTTTCTGCAAGAGCGCCACATCCACACACCCAGGAGCAGTACCATCTTTTTCCAAAGAAATAGGTCATGACAGGCACTCCAACAACAATTAAAAGTATCCCCCAGATGAGCATGAAAATCCCGATAGAACCTGATGATAGCAGGGTGTTTAGCTGACTATCATAGAAAAAATCATAGTCCAGGGGCCAGATATTTTTGAAGTCAAAGTAAGGTTGATTCAGTGCGATCAGTATTTCCGGGAGGATAAAAGCAATGGCTAACTGAAAGAAGGTAACAGAGATGGTTTGGAGGATCTTGTATCGGCTATGTCGGTATTTGATGATCTTTCGAATCCCCATGATAAGGACAGCAAAACAGTATATGAAACCGTAAAGGAACCATTGACTGGCCTCGGCAGACGGAACAAATAGCTGCTTCACCGGATCCATCATCACGATCCAGTTGGTGATATAAGCCGGATAGAAATACAGTAAAATGTAAAATATAATCAGAAGTGCTCCGATCAGTATTCCAATCCATCCCCTATTATTGAGTGCGTTGTGGAATACACCATTATTTTTTATCCCCGGAGGTCCATAAAGCTTAGCTGAAGGTAGAATAAACATCAAACTACCAATGGTCACCAGTACGAAGGTTAACATAAAAAAAAGTGCGGGATTACTGATGATGGGCCCGTTCGCCGAAGCCCGAATCAGGATAGACGCATAGTCATCAAAGATCCTTTCATTCCATTTTTGTTGAGCTACCTGTTCTTTATTGTAGCGCTCAATCGCATCATTTATGTGATTGACAAATGGGATGCTTAGCTGGAAAGTTTGGTCATAAATTTTTGACAGTTCTGGCTTAAGTACCTCTTGGTGTTCCGGTTTTACACGCTCTCTGAAAATTTCTTCTGTCAGGGTGTATTGGGACATAAAAAACATGCCCAGAAAAATGCTCAGGGAAAATAAAAAGATGATGAGTCCTGATAACCTGATAATCCGCATCCTGCTAGCTTAAGATTTTTTCTAAAAATGATTTTTTTCGCACAGGGACATTGTGACCCAACTCCTGATTGAATTTTTCCTGTATTGCTATGTCTACTTCTTTGAAGAATTCAGGATCAAACAATGACTTTCTGAGATTGGTAATAACATTCCCGATTTTTTCTTCTGAACTGATCCACCTGTCCCATACTTCATGACGGAATCGTACACCAAGTGTATTCATTCCAAGTACGATACCGGTGTCTTTATTGAAGACAATCCTGACCGATTTTTTTCCGGAATCATCTTCCCAATAAATACTGCTCTCATCGCCTTTTAGCCTTGTGTTTACCTGTCCATATACCTGGTATTCGATATCAAAAAACTTAGCAGAATTGAACCAAACACCGGGTTTGTAAGCGGTTTTGTTTCCCAGGATTGTTTGAGCTATCGTTTCGCCCATCATTCTTCCGGCATACCAGATAGCTTCGATGGGTTTTCTGTGGGGGAGGGGTTCCCGAAGTTGTGCACAATCGCCAATGGCATAAACGTCAGGAATACTCGTTTCGAGATATTCGTTCACCAGGATCCCTTTGTCCATTTCGAGTTGAGCTTCCCTGAGGAAACCGATGTTTGGTGAGACCCCAACTGTCAGCCCTACAAATTGACAATTTATCAAGTCACCGGATTTTGTTTTAACACCCTTTACTTTGCCCGTACCATCATCAAGTATCTGGTCGAGTTCTGTACCAAGCTTTAAATCAATACCATATTCCTGAATGTGTCGGTTGATCATTTCTGATTCTTCAGGTGGTAAAACGATGTCCCAGAAACTATCCTCCCGCACTAAAAAGGTGACGGGAATATGCCTTGAGTGCAGCATTTCTACCATTTCTATCCCAATCAATCCTCCGCCTACTACAACGGCGTGATCAATATCCTGAGTGGTGGCTTCCATTGATTCCAGGTCCTGATAGCTGTATAATCCCTGTACACCTTTCAGGTCCTGGCCCGGCCATCCGAATTTGTTAGATCTGGATCCTGTGGCGATGATCAACTGGTGATAAGAAACCGTATCTGTATCAAGGTGAAGCGTTTTATTTTCGAAATCTATGGTTTTCACCCAGCCCTTCACAAGCTCAATCTTATTTTTCTCCCAAAACCAATCTTCATATGGTTTGGTATGTTCGTATTTCATATGACCCATGTAGATATACATGAGAGCTGTTCTGGAGAAAAAATGATCTGTTTCTCCTGAAATGACGACGATGTGGTCATTGGATTGCTTCCTGATGTGCCGGGCGGCAGTGATCCCCGCTATGCCATTTCCAATAATCACGATATTTTTCATGCAATTCTAAATTACCGCAAATCCTGTAAAGTCAATGGCATTCTTTCCCAACGTGTGCCTTGATAATCAGGTTTGTCAATCATTTGACATTTAAAACTTAACCGGTTTTTAGCTACCCGCGTTTAGAGTATTATGAAAGAATTAATGGTGATCCTGTTGTTAACATGTTCCCTTCAATCAAGCAGTCAATCATTTTTTCAGGAGGCGGATCAATTTTTTAAACAATATGTAGAGAATGGTCTGGTGAAGTATGACCAAATCAAAAAAGATAAAACTGCATTGAATGATCTGGTCAAAAAGATTGGAGCTTTTGAATTGGATAATGCCTCCAAAAGTGAACAGAAAGCATTTTATATCAATGCTTACAATATTTTAGTTATTCATCACGTAATGGCCAATTATCCTGCAGAAGGACCGCTAAAGATCAAGGGCTTTTTCAATGAGTTAAAAGCCAGGGTGGCTGGAGCTGATCTGACGCTGGATGAGTTGGAAAAAAAATGGCTGTTTAAGGCCTTCCCTGATGAGCGTCTTCATTTTGTGCTGGTATGTGCTGCGATGGGATGCCCACCCCTTGCCGACTATGCTTACCTGCCAGAGATATTGGAAAAACAGCTTGCAGATCGAACAAAATATGTTTTGAACTTTCCTGCCTTTATACGAGTTAATAAGGATATAGTACAGGTATCGAAGATATTTGAGTGGTATGAAGTTGATTTTTTAGCAAAGAACGAGTCTGTACTAACATACATTGACCAATATCATACCCAGAGCTTGAGAGGAAAAAAGTGGTCGTTCTATGAATACGACTGGAGGTTGAATAAATATTAAAGACAGTGATGGGCTACTGGTAATTTTTTTGAATTAGGTTAAGTTAGGTTGAGATCCCATCATTAGAAGCTCCGCTCCCTGCGGAGCTTTGCTTTTCAATGAGTATTAAGTTTGAACAAAAGCTCCGCAATGCTTTCTGCGGTGTTCTTTTCCCCTCCCTCAACAACTTCCAGGTCATTCATCCCTTTGCAGATCACTTCCAATAATGCTTTTTTCTCACTGATTACAAATCCTTTTCTCTTCAGTGCCATTGTCACCCAAAATTTTACCTCTGAAGTTCCCGATATTTTGACGGTCTTTCCTGATTGGTCAATGTTGATGGTACCACTGATCATGTCGTAGCCATATTGATCAAGATAGAGGCTTTTTTGTATAGTACCATTCAAAATCAGATCTTCCGGTACCCCTTCTTTAGCCTCTTCGTTGAAATTAAAGAGCAACAATCGGTCAGATAGTTGAGTGCTCACCTGGAGATCGTGTGTGGAGATCAGGATGCTCTTACCTTGCCGGGCGATTTTTTTTAGCAGTAGCATCACTTCAATTTTGTTGTTTAGGTCGAGATGGGCAGCTGGCTCATCAAGTATGATAAGATCTGTTTCCTGAGCCAGGGCCCTGGCGATCATTACTTTTTGGAGTTGACCATCGCTGAGTTCGTACAGTTTCCTGTTTGCGATATAATTCAGATGGGTCTCTTCGAGTGCCCATTCAATAATTCTTTTATCCTGTTGGCTCAAAACACCTATCCAGTTGGAATATGGGTGTCTTGAGATAGAGATGAGCTCAATAGGGGTGATGTTGAAATTGAATGGTTTTTCTGTAAGGACAAGGCTCATTTTCCTGGCCAACTCGGAGGGAGTGATCTCTTTCAAATCCTTGTCACCATAGTGGACTGAACCATTGATAGGTTCCAGTAGACCGGCCAGGGTTTTGATAAAAGTAGTTTTCCCCACTCCATTTTGACCCATCAGTGATACTATCTCTCCTTCGTTAAGTAACAGGTTGATATCTTTTTGAAGAATCCTGCTTTCAGACCCTTTCCGATAGCCAATGCTGAGCGATTTGGTATTTAGGAGGCTCATGCGTTGAATGAGTAACCCAGATTTTTCTTTCTAATAAGAAGATAAATAACAAATGGTGCCCCAATCAAGGAGGTTACGGCATTGATGGGCAGTGTTGCCCCGAAGCCAGGTAGCTGAGAAATTGAATCAAACAACAGCATCAAAGTTGCTCCGAACAAAATCAAAACAGGGGTCAACAGCAGATGGTTGCTGGTGTTAAAAAGCATTCGGGTGAGATGAGGCATAGCCACACCGAAAAAAGCGATGGGTCCGCAAAAGGCAGTTACAGTTCCGGCTAAAATGCTTGTATTGACGATAATCAAAAGCCGCGTTTTCCTGATATTCAGCCCAAGGCTCCTGGCATAATTTTCTCCAAGGAGCAATGCATTGAGATGTTTTGAGAGCATGACAGATGCGATAAGGCCAATTGTGAGTACAGGAATAAAAACTCCCAATTCTTTCCATGACAGACTACCCAGATTGCCAAACGACCAGAGCACATAAGCCTGAATATTTTCCGCCTGGCTAAAAAACTGAAGTATGCTCACCAATGCTCCTGAAGCAGTACCAAACATCAGCCCGATGATCAGGAGAGAAACACTATCCTTAATTCTGGCTGCTACCACAGCAATCACAAGCAATACCAGGAATGACCCCAAACCGGCTGAGACCACGAGTAGCCAGCTTCTGCCTATGCCTGTAATACTCAAGAACCCGCCGAAATAAAATCCCAGGAAAATCACCAGGGCGACTCCTAACCCGGCACCTGAGCTGATCCCTAATATATAAGGTCCGGCCAATGGATTTCTGAAAAGTGTTTGCATCTGAAGTCCACTAATGCCAAGCGCACTCCCTACAAAAATGGCCGTCAAAGCTTTTGGGATACGGAAGTTTGAAAGGATCAGACTCCAGCTTTCTTTCGATGTTTCACCACCTGTCAAAAAACTAAAGATGTCTTGTATGGGAATGAGTACGGACCCCAGACTAATATTGAGAATGAAGCAAAGGATAAAAGCAATGCTGATACCTACCAGGATTTTCACCCATTTAGACCTTGATTCTTCAAAATATTGATGGATCATGGGAGTCGCTCAAAATAATATGTTTCATAATCCGGCAACAATTCAGGGTGGATGATTTTGATCATATCAGCCAGAACCTGATCGGGACGTGCATATCCAGATTCAAAGATGTCGTAGCCACCTTTTGCTCCGATCCTTTTGCTGTAGTTATACACATTGTCGTGCTTGAATGCATGAAACTGCCCATAGCGGCTATCCTGATCAGCTAGCTCCTTCTTTGATTGGAAAGTGGCTACACCAATCCAAAAGTCAGCATCCTGCGCTTCTTCAAAAACATATTCAAATCCCAATTCTAACCAACCGGTTTTTTCATTCTCACTCAAAAAATACTGTGCGCCAGCATCATGGAAAAACTGGGCCGACCAGTTTTTTCCACCCGGAAGAAACCAGGTATCACCATATAATACACCACTCAATATTTCAGGACGTGTTTTCACATTTTCAGTAAGGCTCAACAAAGAGTCGTAGTTGGACTCAATGGCATTAAATATGGAATCCGCTTCATTTTGTTTATTGAAAAATGCGCCAAAAAATTTTATCCATTCGGCCCGGCCCAGGGTGGAAGTTTCTAAAAAGTCCGAATTATACACTACCGGAATTCCTGATTCTTCAAGCTTGTCCAATACAGTTGATTCGTTCCCCATATCGAATGCAAAAACCAAATCAGGGTCCAACCCAATGATCATTTCAATGTTCAGACTTCCTTCTCCACCTACGTCCATCACAGATCCGGATTCAACCATTTCCCTGATATTTTCTGAGGTGATATACTGAGTGCCAGGAAAACCCACCAGTGTGTTAGCCACTCCAAGCAACTCCAAAAAAGGGAGGTGGGTCGTGGAGGTGCAAATGATTTTTTTGGGAATTTCCTCTATCTCATAAGTAATTTCTTTCGTGGCTCCTGGCCAGGGTTCAAGGACTTTTACCTGATCATTGGCAATGAGGAATTTGCTTGCATACTCAATTGAAATCTGGTCAGATTGAGTGTCATGGTCATTTTTTTGATCAGTCTGGCAACCTATCAACAGCAGCAAAATGAGTGGAGCTAATATCCTCATGAGGCCAAAATTGTGAAAAAAAAGCCAAATCGAATTTTAAAATTGACTTTCGACCAGTTGATTTCAGCAATTTGAATATTTCGTTACCTTTGCTGCGACTGTGGTTCTCTGCTGTATGCCATACACCAGAGATTAAAAGGGAATCCGGTGATTAATCCGGAGCTGTCCCCGCAACTGTAAGTCCATTCATATGGCTCGACCTGCAAATCCACTGATCTGCTCACGCGGAACGGGAAGGAAGTCGAGTTTAGGACAAGCCAGGAGACCTGCCTCATTCATTGTTTATTCCGAGCTTCGGGTGAAAGCAAAGGGCGTGATCAACCTATGGGTTAACCACACTTAAGTTTTTCCGATGGCTTTGAATTGAAGAAACTTTAATTCATTGGTCCGTTGAGATATTTTGTTACAGTTGTATTTGGCTTTATGGCGCTTTTTGTGAGTGCCCAGGAAGATACTGTCTTCCTGTCTGAAGTTGCTGTGGCAGCAGATCCCATTTATCCCTTTGTGGTGGGCGGCACGCTCCGAAAGGTGGATTTGAGCGAACATGACCTAAATCTTGCCGATGCTTTGGCAAAGGATGGGGGTCTGTACTTTAAAGCTTACGGCAATCAGCAATTAGCCACCATTTCAATGCGCGGCACATCTGCGCAACAGACCAGTGTACTGTGGCATGGGATTCCCGTAAATTATCCAACCCTGGGACAGATGGATTTTAGTCAGTGGCCAACATGGTTACTTTCATCGATAGAACTTCAGCCAGGTAGCGGAGGAGCACTTTTTGGCAGTGGTTCTATTGGAGGCACTGTCTTACTGGATTCGGATGGCGACCTTCAAAATCAGGACGAGATTGTTGCTGCTCGGCTAGATATTGGGAGCTATGGGCACTCATTTATGGGTGTGCGGGCCAATAATAAACTAGGTCAGCTCATGAGTCAAACAAGAGTTTACCGAACTGGTCTGAGGAACGACTTCTCCTATATATATAATGGTCTAGAATATCAGCAAGAAAATGCAGGAGTGGCTGATCTCGGGTTGAGACAATCCATGCAATGGAATCACAAAGGCCATCGGATTTCCCTGAATGGAATGTTTTCTATCAATGACCGGGAGATCCAACCGGTAAAGGGAGGCGCATCAGAAAATGAGTTGGAGACAGGAAATGTAAGGCTGGCATTGTCCCACCGATATGGACATGTTGCTGGTAGTTTTGATACCTCTCTGGGATTTATCAGAAACAGGACTCTCTATAATAGGGAGCAGGAAACTGTCGCTCATCAATACTCAGTGGCTTCTGCATATGTATTTGAGCTGGGGAAGCAAGTTTTAGGAAGAATTGGTTTTAATGGAAACATTTATCGAGCGGAAGCTGAAAGCTACCAGGAAGACCTGACCGATGTGCGGACTGGTTTGTTTGCTTCGATTACTGCACCAGTTACACATTTTTGGAAAGTCACGGTCAATGCCAGGCAATCAATATTCAAAGACAAGTTTCCGTTTAATCCTTCCATTAATCAACAGGTAGATCTTTATCGTGGAGCGAAGAAAAGGTTAAGTCTGGCTCAGAGTGTTTCAACAGGGTTTCGAATTCCTACTCTCAATGATCTTTATTGGAGCCCAGGAGGAAATCCTGACCTCAGACCAGAGAACAGTATCAACACCGAGTTAGGTCTTAATTGGGAATCTGATCTTGAAGTGATCGACTGGGGGACTTCCCTGAACATATTTAAGATGTGGGCACAGGATTATATCCTATGGCGTCCGGGAGGAGATGGCATTTGGTCGCCGGAGAATATCCAGGAAGTGCACACCCATGGACTTGAATATCAGAATTGGATTCATTTTAAGTCCGGGTCTTTGTCTTATAAAATGACTGGGACATATTCTTTTACTAGGTCTGTAAATGAAACGGGGGATAATGCAGGAAATCAACTTCCTTATATCCCCATTCACCAGGGTGGGTTGAATCTTAAATCGACATTCTCCAGTTGGTCTCTGGATCTGAACACAAGCTATACAGATCGAAGATTCACCACGCTCGACAATACATTATCCCAGTCTGTGGACGGTTTTTTACTCTTGAATGTGGGATTTGAGCGACAATTCTATTTGAAAGACTGGAAACTGAATCTTGGGTTCAAGGTAAAAAATCTACTGGATAACGATTACGAGAACCTTATTAACCTGGCGATGCCTGGAAGAAATTATCAACTATACATACTGATTAAACGATGAACACAACAATCAATAAACTCAAATTTTTATTGCTCGCCACACCGATCTTTTGGATGAGCTGTAATGAAAAGGAAACAGAAGCATTGCTCCCCGGAGATTTTGAAAATGGAGTTTTTATCTCTAATGAAGGAAACTTTGGAAGTGGAGATGCATCTCTTTCTTATTATGATTTTGAGTCCCGGACGATCTACAACGACGTTTTTTCTCTGAGCAATGAAGGTAAAGAGATCGGCGATGTGATGCAGTCTATATATATAGGACAGGATCATGCTTTTTTGGTGGTAAACAACAGCAATAAAGTAGAAGCGCTTAATCTGGCAGATATGACCATCGATTATACAATAGCTGATCTTAAGCTTCCACGATATATGACCAGCACAGGAGATAAAGGCTATGTCTCAGAATGGGTTAGTTTCTCTGATGTGGGACGCGTATCTGTTATCGACCTAAGTACCGGGGTAATCCAAAAGACTATTGATACGGATTACGGAGCTGAAGGCGTGATCATTGCTGATAACAAACTTTTTGTCTCGAATAATTTCAGTACCACTTTATCGGTCATTGACCTCAATACTGAAGCTGTCACGAAGACCATTGAAGTGGGAAGTTCTCCCGGTGAAATGAAATTGGATGCCGATGGTGATATCTGGCTGGTATGTGGAGGAGGGCTTGATGAGCAATACAATCCTGTTGGGGATGGAAAGTTTGTTGAGATCGACCCGGCTACCTTGGAAATAATGAGGGTGGTGGAGCTTGGTATGAATATCTCCACAAAAATTGCTATTGATCCTACCAAGGAGGTACTGTTTTACTTCAAGGGAACCTCTGTTTATAAATATGGTGTAGGAATGGCTGAAGCGTCTGACATGCCTGTGATATCCGAAGAAAGCGCTACAGGATTTTATGGAATAGGGGTTGATGGTTCAGGAAATATCTATCTGGGAGACTCCAAAGGGTTTATTGAGAATGGAGAAGTATTCATGTATGCATCTGACGGAGCATTCATTGAAAAATTTGAAGTGGGCCGTGGACCCAATGGTTTTGCTTTGAACTAGTCGTGTTCAATCTTGTTGGAAAAGGGTGTTCAGGCACCCTTTTTTTGTTTGTGGTGGTGATATTTTCCGTTTAGGTCAATTATTTTCAATGTTTTATCTTTATAATTATAAAATTGCAATTAAAAATATAATTATATTGATATCGTAGTTGATCAATTAATTAATAGCTCCTTAATTGCATCTGTGAAAAACCAACACAACCCCTAAAGAGAAAGCAATGTTTAGAAAATTCTGGCTTGATGTAATACTCGCTACCATGTTCATTTTCGGGATGATGGGAGCTTTAAATTCATTTACCGCATTTAAGATCTTTGATGTCTTTGACCCGATTGGAGAGGCCTTTTCCGATATGGAGGTGACAGATATTGTGTTTTCCCAGCTACGGGACGAACCGGTAGCAGATGACCGTATCATTTTGGTTAACATGGGTACGCTACCTAGACCTGACATCGGAATCATGCTTCAGATCATTTCACAATACAATCCCAAAGTGATTGGAATGGACTCTTTTTTCTATTTCCCGAAGGATTCTATTGGGGATAGTGTGCTGGAGGAGGGCTTTGCCAGTGTGGAAAACCTGGTGATGGCCAGTAAGCTTTTGCATAACCCTGAAACTGATAGGTTTGATTCCATTGCCTACTCATGGCCTCAATTTGCTATGTATGGAGATCCGGGTTTTGCCAATCTGGTAACTGATGCGGAGGTACAGGAAGATCTGAAAATGTGTAGGGAATTTGTTCCCCAGCAAGTAGCTCTAGGTGAGAACCAGCATTCATTTGCAGTGAAATTAGCCAGTTATTATGATCCTGAGGCAGCCGCGAGATTCCTGGAAAGAGGAAATGAGGTGGAAACAATCAACTACCGTGGAAATGTGCTGGACTATGGCGCAACAAAATTCGGGACCAAATTTTTTGCGCTGGATGTGCAGGATGTTTTTGAAGAGAATTTCACAAGAGACCTTATTGAGGATAAAATTGTGATATTTTGTTACCTCGGAGATTATCTCGGAGACCGAAGAGCGATAGAAGATAAGTATTTTACCCCACTTAATGAAAAATATATTGGCCGGGCATACCCAGATATGTTTGGCGGCGTAATTCACGCAAACATCGTTTCTATGATCTTAAACGAGGATTATATCGATGCAATGAATGATTATTCAGAAATTATTTTAGCAATTGTACTGTGTTTTTTAAATGTGGCACTGTTTTCGCTTATATACCGTCGTATACCCAGATGGTATGATGGAATAACGAAATTATTCCAGATTATAGAAATGGGATTTTTGGTTTACATTATGATAGTAGTATTAGATCAAAACAGTTTTAAAATCGAATTAGGCTTAGCATTATTTGCTGTCGGCATATCCGGTGATTCACTTGAGGTCTATTATGGTGTAGTCAAAAACATTTTCACCAGAGAGGGTAGACGTTCACTATTTAAAATAGATAAACTTTAAAAAATCACACACACTCAATTTTAATAGCTAAATAATTATGAAAAATTTTGTTTCAATCGCCTTTATGTTCGCTATGATCCTGACGGCTTCTTTGGCCTTCGGTCAGAGTTACACCTTCAGAGTTTTGGCCAATAAAGGTAGTAATCAGGTAAAAAGAGCAGGTGCAACTGGTACTGAGGCTCTGAAAACGGGAGCAACTTTGAATTCCGGAGATGAACTTATTGTTTCTGATGGTGCATATATCGGATTGATGCATAAGTCAGGAAAAACTACTGAGGTAAGAACAGCAGGTACTAAAAAAGTAGCTGACCTGGAGAAAAACATCACAGTAGGTTCTACTAGCGTAGCCAGCAGATATGCCAGGTTTGTAGCCAGCAAGATGAATGAAGAAGAAAACACTAACTATCGTTCCAGGCTTGCAGCAACCGGAGCTGTTTCAAGAGCTACAAATGCTGCTATCATGGTGATGGCACCTACTCAGGTAAACATTGCCAGTGAAAACAAAATCATTGGAGATAAAGCCATTATCAGATGGAAACGCCCTTCTGAAATGAATGAGCAGGATTCTTATGTGGTGTCTGTTAAAAATATCTTTGATGAAGTGATCTATACAGCCGAAACTGAAAACGAATTTGTAGAGCTTGATTTCACTGCCGAGCAGATGAAAAATGATGTCGGCCTGTATATCCTTCAAGTAGCTAAGAAAGGTGACCCATCAGTGAAATCTGATGATGTTGGGATCAAAAGAGCCAATGACGCAGAGATTACTGCAAATCTGGCTAGTCTGAAAAGTGAAGTAACTGAAGACAGCCCACTGAACAAACTAATTTATGCTTCTTTCTACGAAGAAAATGGTCTTTTGCTTGACGCCTTGACCAAATATGAAGAAGCTGTAAAAATGGCTCCTGAGATTCAGGACTTCCAGGATCTTTACGACAACTTTAAAATTGTCTACGGTTTCGAGGAAGATGCCAAATAGGTGTTTGAATAACTTTAATATTTAGCGAAAGCCGTTCCGTACTATCGGGACGGTTTTTTTATTTTTGAGCCATCAGGAAATTAGTAATCAGGGAACAATGACTACCTGAATTTTCTATTTTTTTACCCGTTGTATTTTTCAAAGAAATTTGGATGTTATCATGCGAATTCTTGAAGTAAACGGGGATTGCAAAAAGTCAAGAGAGAATTCATTTTTTTCTTAAAATTATTTATCACAATTTTGATGTCCCTCTTTCCCGTAAGGGTATCAATTTAGTATAGACTGCCAACTTTTAATCTTAGTTCGCCAATGTATGTAGAGACGTGGGAAAAGTGCCTTCAATTTATTCAGGATCGCATTCCTCCACAAAGTTTTAAGACCTGGTTTGAGCCCATTATACCTCTCAACCTGGAGGGAAATGTGCTGACCATTCAGGTGCCTAGTCAGTTTTTTTACGAATGGCTTGAAGAAAACTATGTTCATCTGCTCAAGCAAGCTATACGGTCCGAAATCGGAGAAAAAGGAAGATTGGAATATTCTGTTGTGATGGATCGCGGTGATGAGCAAACCAAGCCACTAACCGTAAGCGTCTCAGGATCAAGTAATAGCCAAAACAAAAATCGTGTTAATGGCTTTGACAAGTATAAAAATCCTGATTTTCTGGAGGAGCTACAAAACAATAGCAACCTTAACCCAAATTATCTTTTTGACAACTTTATCGAAGGGGACTGCAATCGATTAGCCAGGTCGGCTGGTTTTGCTGTTGCCCAAAAACCCGGTGTCACCTCTTTCAACCCACTGATGTTTTATGGAGGTGTTGGATTAGGTAAGACACACCTCGTTCAGGCGATTGGAAACCAAATCAAAAGTGATAACAGAGGAAAATCCATCATCTATGTTGCTTCTGAAAAATTTACCAATCAATTTATTGAAGCGCTCAAAAACAACAACATTCAGGACTTCATCAACTACTACAAAGAAGTGGATGTACTGATCATTGATGACATCCAGTTTTTGAGAGATAAGGAGAAGACACAGGAGATTTTCTTTCACATTTTCAATCACCTGCATCAGAGTGGCAAACAGATCATTTTGACATCTGACTGTGCACCTAAAGACCTGAAGGGGTTGCAGGAGCGGCTGGTTTCCCGTTTTAAGTGGGGATTAACAGCAGATTTGAAGCAGCCTGATTTTGAGACCAGGATGGCTATCATCCAAAAGAAAATGCAGAATGATGGGATCTCCATTCCAGATCAGGTCATCGAATACATAGCCTACAGTGTGGACACCAACGTCCGGGAACTGGAAGGTGTTGTGATCTCATTGATCGCCCATGCATCTTTAACCAAGCGGGAAATTGACCTGGAGCTTTCCAAGCAGATCCTGAAAAACATCGTTCATGATATTGATTCTGAAGTAGGTATCGACTACATCCAGAAGACCGTGTCTGACTTTTTCAGTGTGGCCCAGGATGACCTCAAAGCCAAAACACGAAAGAAGGAAATCGTGATTGCCCGCCAGGTTGCCATGTATTTTTCAAAGGATTACACCAACCATTCTTTGAAATCCATTGGCTATCACTTTGGTGGTAGAGACCACAGCACGGTCATTCATGCCGTTCAGTCTGTCAACGACATGATTGATACAAATGCCAAGTTTCGTTACTCCATTGAGGAGCTAAAGAAAAAGCTGAAGTTTAAGACACACGCTGTTTAGCGAGCTTTAAAAGTAGTAAGGATAATAAACCTTTCTTCCGCGCTTATCAATTCCTGAGATGATCACCCTACCTCGGATCTTCTCCAGAATATCTATGAGCTCTTTAGGATTCTCAATAGCCGTATTGTTGATATTTGTGATGATAAAGCCTTCCGGGATCCCGAGACCGGCGAAGAACCCTTTGGCATTATAATCCACCACTTTCACCCCATTATTGATACCAATGAGGTCCCTTTCTACCTTCGAAACATTCTCGAAAGTAGCAGCCAGATATTCGGAGGTTACCAGGTTTCGCACGATAATGCCGGTAGTGCCTTCTCGGTTGGTGAGTGTAATGTTTTTAGTGATTTCTTTTCCTTCTCGCTGTAATACAATGGTGAGCTCATCACCCGGATAAAGGTTTCCAATATATTCTTCGAGATAAGCCTTACTTATGATTTGTGTACCGTTGACCATACGCAGCACATCCCCCTTCTCCAAACCAGCTTTTGCGGCAGCTCCCTGCTTTTGCACATTGGCTACAATCACTCCATTGAGATTGGTCAGCTGCATTTTGTTGGCCATATCACTGTCAATATCCACATATTCAGCACCAATAAAGGCCTTTTGAACTTCTCCGTATTTTACGATGTCATTGTAAACCTTCTTCACGATGTTGGAGGGGACTGCAAATCCATAGCCTGTATAAGAACCTGTTTTAGAAAGTATAGCGGTATTGATACCAATCAGCTCTCCTTTTTGATTAACCAGGGCACCACCACTGTTTCCGGGGTTTATCGCGGCATCGGTCTGGATAAATGATTCGATGGGGAATTTATCTCTCAGGATGTTGATGTTTCTGCCTTTCGCACTTACAATACCTGCTGTGACTGTAGAGGTAAGATTGAAAGGGTTTCCCACAGCCAAAACCCACTCACCGACCTTTACCTGGTCACTCTTTCCAATATTGACTGCCGGAAGATTTTTACCTTCAATTTTGATGACTGCCAGGTCTGTAGAGGGATCCACACCAATAAGTTGAGCATCATATGACTTTTTATTGTGGGTCACCTTGATCACATCCGCATCATCGATCACATGATTGTTGGTGACAATGTATCCATCCTGTGAAAGGATTACTCCGGATCCACTTCCAATTTGTTGGGATGTCCGGGGTTCGAAAAACCAGTCCAGCCAGCTTCCTGTTCTATATTCATATTCACTGAGTGTTTGGATAAATACGACACTGGGGGTAGTGCGTTCAGAAGCGTATGAAAAATCTGATCCTATCTCCGCAATAGACCGTTCACTGACCGGGTTGTGGATAGGGGCATTGTGAAATTCACCTGAATTGCCCTCGGAAATTGTTGATGAGTAGGCGACCTCAGCAGGTACTCCACCTTGACTGGTCATTAAATTCCAACCAACATACACCCCAGCCAATCCAGTGCAAAATCCGATCAGGGCTACCAGTAAGTACTTTTTCATGACTTCATTCATTCCTTTCATTTCCTTTTACTAAGATTCCGCATCGAAAGTTTCAGATCACTAAATTAATTTACCCGGTAGATTTTCTTAATTTCACGGCGATGGGTATCAGGTCAATTCTAGCAAAACCATTTGCAGCTTATATAGCTAAAGAAACCAAAAAATGGTCAGCAAATCCAGGGCTGTTTCAGGAAAATATTCGGAAGGAGATCGTATCAAAGACAAGCAAGACGATTTTTGGGAAAGATCATGGTTTTGCAGATATCAAAAGCTATGATGATTTTAAAAAACAGGTACCCATCAGGGACTATGAGCAGCTTTCTCCTTATATCAATCAAATTCTGGAGGGCAAATCAGATGTATTATGGCCGGGTAAGCCGGAATATTTTGCCAAAACATCGGGTACCACAAGTGGGACCAAGTATATTCCGATCACAAGAGAATCCATTCCCAATCATATAAACAGTGCCCGAAATGCGCTGTTATCTTATGTCCACCAGACCAGGAATGCCCGGTTTTTAGATGGGAAGCTCATTTTTCTTTCCGGTAGTCCGGTATTGGACCAAAAAGCTGGAATAAAAACCGGTCGACTGTCCGGTATGGTCAATCATCATGTGCCTGGCTATCTCAGAACTAACCAGATGCCTAGCTATGAGACCAATTGCATTGAAGATTGGGAGCAAAAAGTGGATCAGATCGTAGATGAAACATATGATCAAAATATGACCCTGATCTCGGGCATTCCTCCCTGGGTACAGATGTATTTTGATCGTTTGGTAGCCAAAACAGGGAAGCCCATCAAAGACCTTTTTCCAAATTTTGAAATGTTTGTTTACGGTGGTGTCAATTTTGAGCCTTACAGGGCCAAGCTTTTTGAGACCATCGGTAAAAAAATTGATTCCATAGAAACGTATCCTGCCTCCGAAGGATTTATTGCCTACCAGGATAGTCAGGTAGATGAAGGATTATTATTACTGGCTAACACCGGAATATTCTTTGAATTTATCCCTACCGATGAGTTTTTTAATGACAATCCTACTCGATTATCCATTGATGAGGTTGAATTGGGTGTCAATTATGCTTTGATCATCAATAGCAATGCAGGGCTATGGGGATATTCTATTGGGGATACTGTAAAATTTGTTAGCAAAAATCCGTATCGATTGCTTGTTACTGGAAGGATCAAGCATTTTATCTCTGCTTTCGGAGAACATGTGATAGGGGAGGAAGTGGAAAAAGCCATGAAACGCACCTGCGAAGCATTTCCTGAAGTTGAACTGGTGGAATTTACAGTTGCGCCGAATGTGACTCCAAAAGAGGGGTTGCCACATCATGAATGGTTTATTGAATTTGGCCATGAGCCCGGAGATATGCCACAGTTCATCGAAACGCTTGACAATCACCTTCGGGAACTCAATACTTATTATGATGATCTGATAAGTGGAAACATTTTACGTAAACTGGTAGTTACCTCTCTTGAAAAAAATGCCTTTATCAGCCATATGAAGTCTATTGGCAAGCTGGGTGGCCAAAATAAGGTACCACGGCTTTCTAATGATAGGAAGATCGCTGAGCAATTGGCTACTTTTGCAAAAAAATAGATCAAATAAACATTAATCAACAACCTGATGTCAGGTGAATTGAATAAGAAGCGTATAGCGATCCTGGGTTCTACAGGATCGATAGGTACCCAGGCCCTTGAAGTGATTGCGTTGCACCAGGACTTGTTTGAGGTAGAGACTCTTAGTGCCCAAAACAATTGGGAGCTCCTGGTCGAGCAAGCTATCAAGTTCAAGCCTAATGTGGTCGTAATTGTCAATGATGACCATTATCTGCAGGTGCAGGACGCTTTGGATCCTTATGACATCAAAGTTTATTCGGGAGCCAATGCTCTGGAATCCATAGTGCAGATGGAGGATGTAGATCTGGTATTGACAGCTCTGGTAGGATATTCCGGATTGAAGCCAACCATCAAAGCCATTGAAGCCGGAAAAGATATTGCCCTGGCTAACAAAGAGACACTTGTTGTGGCGGGTCAACTAATTACTTCTTTAGCTGCCCAAAACAGGGTTAATATTTTACCAGTTGATTCAGAACATTCGGCTATTTTTCAGTGTATCGTTGGAGAGCACATCAACCCGATCGAGAAAATTATTCTGACTGCCTCGGGCGGTCCGTTTCGTGGAATGACCAGGCAGGAATTGAGCCTGGTGACAAAGCAGCAGGCTCTGAAACACCCTAACTGGGAGATGGGTGCCAAGATCACCATTGATTCAGCTACCCTGATGAATAAAGGACTCGAGGTGATAGAGGCGAAATGGCTGTTTGGGACCTCCCTGGAACAAATTGAGGTTGTTGTACATCCTCAATCCATCATTCATTCGATGGTACAGTTTCAGGATGGCAGCATCAAGGCACAAATGGGGCTTCCCGATATGAAACTGCCCATTCAATATGCTTTCGGATTTCCCAAAAGACTACAAAATAATTTCCCCAGATTTGACTTTACCGCTTTCCCTCAACTTACTTTTGAGCAACCTGATACGGAAACTTTCCGTAAATTACAGCTGGCTTATCATGCAATAGAGCGAGGAGGAAATCACCCCTGTATCCTGAACGCAGCCAATGAAATTGCGGTAAGTGAATTTTTAGCAGACAGAATTGGTTTTTTACAAATATCCGATGTAATTGAGGAATGCTTGGTCAAGGTGGATTATATTCGTGAGCCAATTTTAGAAGATTTTATTGAAACAGACCAATTGACAAGGGTTAAAGCAAAGGAGATAATTAGATAAATGGAAGGTTTGATTATGGCAGCTCAGCTACTGCTGGGATTGTCAATACTAGTAGGATTACATGAGTTAGGGCACCTTTTGGCGGCTAAAGCCTTTGGTATGAGAGTAGAAAAATACTCCATCGGGTTCCCTCCCAAGATCTGGGGAAAGAAATTTGGAGAAACTGAATATTCTATCGGTGCGATACCCCTTGGTGGTTTTGTGAAGATTTCCGGAATGATTGATGAGTCACTGGATACCAAAACTATGAGTGAAGAACCGGAGCCATGGGAATTCAGGGCAAAGCCCGCCTGGCAACGACTGATTGTGATGATGGGAGGTATTATTGTGAACGTCATTACAGGTATCGTGATCTTTATTGCACTACTATATGTGAATGGTGAATCCTATATAACAAAAGAAGAATTAAATAAGCATGGCATTGAGGCCAATAACCTGGCAAGGCAAATTGGTTTACAGACAGGGGACCGCATCGTTGATATCAGCGGACAGGATTATGAAACCTTCAGCGATCTTTTTAGTCCGGATGTAATCCTGGGCTCGGATGTTTATTATACCGTACTGAGAGATGGTGAATATCTTAAAGTAGAAATCCCCAGTGATTTTCTGGATAAGCTTTCGGATAAGCGCGGAGAGCGTTTTATGGATTATCGGGCACCATTTGAGGTAGGACAGATTCTTGCCGGTAGCAATGCTGCCGAAGGCGGATTGCAAACCGGGGACCGATTCGTCACTGTAAATGGAGATTCCATCTTCTACTATGATGAGTTTAAAGACAAGATGGAAGATCTGAAGGGTAAGCAATTTACAGCTTCTGTAATCAGAAAGGTTGAAGGAACAGAGAATCAAATGACTGTCCCGGAAACACTTACCCTGAAAGTGGACGAAGATGGCTTATTGGGCTTTCAGGCTCATAAGATCATTGATTATTCCACCCGACAGTTTGGGCTGGGAGTAAGTGTGGTGAAAGGAACAGATGAGGCTTTTGGCATTGTTTGGCAAAATATCAGAGGTTTTGGTAAGATCTTCTCTGGTGAGGTTTCGGCCTCCAAATCACTTTCCGGACCAATTGGTATTGCTCAATTCTTTGGTGGTACCTGGGATTGGAACCACTTCTGGAGGATCACAGGTCTGTTGTCGATGGTATTGGCATTTATGAACTTTTTGCCCATCCCTGCACTGGATGGAGGTCATGTAGCATTCCTCACATGGGAAATTGTGTCAGGAAGAAAACCATCAGATAAATTCCTGGAAAATGCTCAGAAAGTGGGTATGGTCCTGTTGCTGGGATTGATGAGCTATGCCATCTTCAACGACGTCTATAAGCTGCTTCCTTTCTAGGAGTTATTCGTTGTTGTCAGGTGGTATTTCCTGATTGGTAGCCACGCCAGGTCTGTAGATTTCGAATTCCACCCGTCGATTTAATGCTTTGGCTTCTTCGGAGTTACCCTGCATGATGGGACGTGTGCTACCGTAACCTTCGTACTCGACACGGTCTGGCCACACACCGGCAAATACCACAATGTAATCCCGGATGTTTTTGGCTCTATCCTTTGATAGTTGCAAATTGAATTCATTAGAGCCAAATGAATCCGTATGTCCTGATATCCTCAGCTTAAATTCAGGGTTATCATACATAAAATTGACAACCTTATTTAGGTCGGCATACATTTCAGTTTTAAGCTCAGCCTTTCCATTGTCAAATTCTATGGATGCGAATTTCACTCGACTTGCCAATGGTTCTGTCACTTTTCTAAGCTCAGTAGGTCCATCGAGGAAAAAGACATCTTCTATCCTGAAGAAGTCATCTCCCTGGATGACCAAAAGATAATTTCTCTTGTCAATCAGGTTAAATTCAAAGCTTCCATCAGGCTTCAAAAACTTAGGTGCTACTTCGATACCCTCGTCCAGATCGATAATGGAAACGATTCCTTTGAACGGGGCCCCAGTCAATGAGTCAGTCAGGGAACCATACAATAAAGTATTTGCCAGTGGTTGAGCCTCCATTGGAAGCGGAAAGGAATAGAGATCCTGCTTGGTTAGGTCCCGGGTGATAGACCGGGCATAAAACAGGAGTTCGGATTTGGAGTCTATGGTAAAATAAAATTCACTCCCGGCAGCATTAACCAGCGGTCCTATGTTGAAGGGCTCGCTCCAATTGCCATTCACATTTCGACTTTTGTAGATATCAAACTCGCCAAAATTATAGAGCTGACCATTTGAGCTAAAGTAAAGCACATCATAAATAGGATGATAAAAAGGACTCACATCATTGCTTCGGGTATTGATCACAGGTCCTGCATTTTGCGCCCTGGACCAGCTGCCATCCTTTTGCTTGTAAGTGAAATAGATGTCTGAAAGTCCAAATCCACCTAGCCTGTCCGAAGCAAAAAACAAGGTGTCTTCTGTATGTGAAAGTGATGGATGGGAATCCCAACTGAGGCTATTCACATNAGATCCAAGGTTTTTCACATTGCCCCAGGTACTGTCGGGTCTTAATGTTGCCACAAACAGGTCACAGTCTCCATAGCAATCCACACAATCGCAGCGCCCAAAATAAAGGGTCTTTCCATCACGGGTTAGCACTGCTGAGCCTTCATTGTATTTTGAATTGAGCGCATCCAGTGGTTTGGCCTTTTCCCAGGTACCATAGTCATCCTTCCTGGAATAAAACAAGTCCTCGTTTTCTTTCCTTCTCAGTGATAGGTCATCACTGTTGCGTTTGGAGGTGAAAAGCAAGATGTTGTTATTGATATTCAGGGTAGGTCCGTAGTCAGCTTTGGCACTATTGATGTTTTGTCCCATGTTGAGCAGTATACCCCTGGGAGGACGCAAAGTGTCGATGAGTTTTCGATATTCTACCAGTTCATAATAATAATCGAGGGGTACATACTGTGCTGCTTCCTGCTCATTCAGGGTATCATAATAAAGCTCAATTTCTTTGATATCAATATCGTGGTGATGGTGTCGTAAAACCAATCGATATAGTGATTTGGCTTCATCCGGATTACCATATAACTCGGTCAGCTTGGCAAGTCGCCAAATCATCCTGGTGTCTTTGTAAAAGTTCTGGATACCAAACTGCTTTACATAGTCTTTAAGGATTGGATAAAGCTCCTTCCATTCCCCGGCTTTTTCCAGCTCATAGATCTTTTTGAGCCTATCTGCATTGTAATAGTCTTTTACCCGGTTGATGTTCTTAAACTGGAAGTTGTTGAGGATTACCTTGGGCATCAGGGAGTCTGCTTCGAACTGGAATGCAGCTAATTGTCCTTTGGTAATTGACGAGGTCAATACAAGACAAAGAATAAAGCACAGCCTTAAAACACAGTTCATATTCATGCCGTTTCGACAGGTTCCCGTAAAGATAGTGTGAAAAATAGCACGGTTTCTATTTTGGCACACCTATTGGGCTAATAACGTTTCAATATTTAATTCGTACTTTAAAAGGCATAATCTGCCAAATTGACATAAAAAGCTATATGGCTGACCAAAAAAACATAAAATCTTTTCGTTTTACCAAGTCTGATGAAGATTCGGGAGATTTGATTCAACTGGTTATTGAGGATGATCATCACAATGATGATGAGGCTTTGCCAGATAAGTTGGGCATCCTCCCGGTTCGAAATACTGTTTTGTTCCCTGGAGTCGTCTTACCCATCACAGTGGGTAGAGAAAAGTCTATCAAGCTGATCAAAAAAGCTTATAATGGGGATCGGATCATTGGTGTTGTGGCCCAGAAAAATACTGAAACGGAAGAGCCAGGTTTTAAAGATATATATCAGGTAGGTACGGTAGCGAGAATCTTAAAAATGCTGGTGTTGCCTGATGGAAATACAACAGTAATAATTCAGGGAAAGCGACGCTTTGCCCTGGAGAAGCCTATCAAGGAAACCCCTTACCTGGTAGCTAGCTACAAATTGTTGCACGATGATGAAGATGTTCCAAAAAAGGACATTGCAGTCATTATCCAATCCCTGAAGGAAGCAGCCAACAAGGTATTGAAGCTGAATCCCGAGATCCCCAGGGAAGCACAGGTAGCACTGGAAAACATAGAAAATCATACTTTTCTGACACATTTTCTGTCATCCAATGTGAGCGCCGATGTGGCTGATAAGCAAAAGTTGCTGGAGATAGACAATCCCAAGAAGCGTGCAGAAAAGCTACTGAAATACATGCTGAAAGACATCCAGATGCTGGAGTTGAAGCATGAGATCGCCAATAAGGTGCATTCGGATATCGATCAGCAGCAAAGAGATTATTACCTCCGTCAGCAGATGAAAGTGCTGCAGGAAGAGCTGGGTCAGGATCGTCCGGACCAGGAGCTGGAAGCATTGAGGAAGAAGGGCGAGGAGAAAAAATGGCCGGAAGATGTGAAGAAGCATTTCCTCAAGGAGCTGGATAAGATCGGTCGGATGAACCCTGCGGCAGCAGAGTATCCAGTTGCGATGAACTACGTTGAATTGTTGGTCAATCTGCCATGGGGTGAAGTCACTGAAGATAATTTTGATCTCAAGAATGCCAAAAAAGTCCTCGATAAAGACCATCATGGTCTGGAGAAAGTGAAGGATAGGATTTTGGAATATTTGGCTGTGAGAAAACTGAAAAATGACCTGAAAGGACCTATTTTATGTCTTTATGGCCCTCCCGGCGTAGGAAAAACCTCACTTGGTAAATCCATTGCCAAGGCCCTGGGGAGAAAATATGCCCGAATGTCATTGGGTGGATTACATGATGAAGCTGAGATCCGCGGGCACAGAAAGACCTATATAGGAGCTATGCCAGGTAAGATCATTCAGAATATTAACCGTTCTCAATCTTCCAACCCGGTGTTTATCCTGGATGAGATTGATAAGGTGAGCTCGGACTTCCGTGGTGATCCATCATCTGCTTTGCTGGAGGTCCTGGATCCTGAGCAAAACAGCACGTTCAAGGACAATTACCTGGAGGTAGACTATGACCTGTCCAAGGTACTGTTTATCGCGACTGCAAATTCCCTGGATAGCATACAGCCTCCATTGAGAGACCGAATGGAGATCATAGATATTACCGGCTATACCCAGGAAGAGAAACTGGAGATTGCCAAGCGACACCTGATCCCTAAGCAACTAAAAGAGCATGGCTTGAAAAGCAAGGATGTTTCCTTCCAGAAAAGCGGGATCAACAAGCTGATCAATGATTATACGCGGGAGTCTGGTGTCCGTAACCTGGAGCGAAAAATTGCTTCAGTGGTTCGGAATGCGGCCAAATCCATTGCCATGGAAGAGGAGTATGATGCTAAGATCACTGATAAGCTGGTGCGTAAGGTGCTTGGGCCGGAGGTCTTTGATAAGGAGGTCTATGAAGACAACAAAATGCCGGGTGTGGCAACCGGCCTGGCGTGGACACCTGTTGGGGGAGAGATCCTGTTTATTGAATCCAACCTTAGCAGGGGCAAAGGAAAGCTGACGCTTTCCGGTCAGTTAGGCGATGTCATGAAAGAATCCGCTATGACAGCACTCTCTTACCTGAGATCAAACGCAGAAGGATTGGGCATTGACTACAGGGTATTTGAGCATTATGACCTTCATGTGCATGTGCCTGCAGGAGCAATCCCAAAAGATGGTCCCTCGGCTGGAATTGCCATGCTGACCTCTCTGGCCTCGGTTTATACCCAGCGATTGATCAAAAGTAAATTGGCGATGACCGGGGAGATCACCTTGAGAGGAAAAGTATTACCAGTTGGTGGTATCAAGGAAAAGATCCTGGCAGCCAGAAGGGCAGGTATCAAAGAGATTATTCTTTGCAGAAAGAATGAAAAGGACCTGGAAACAATCAATAAAAGTTATATCAAGGATTTGAACATCCATTTTGTAGAAAATGTGCAGGAAGTGATAGATTTAGCGTTGTTATCAACCAAAGCCAAAGAGCCTATGGAGTTCATCATTCCTGAAAAGTCTGCATAATCCGGGTTGAAATATTTCCTCCAAATATTAGTGCTTAGCACAAGCCCATTAATGGCACAGTTTTCAGGCTATCAGAGTCTGCAACTACCATCAGGGGCCAGGAATGCGGCATTGGGGGGTCAGGTAGTCTCATTATCGGGAGACATTACCCAGTTTATTCACAATCCGGCAGCACTCGATTCAGTAGAATATACGGATATCGCCTTGAGTTTTAGCCCATACTTTGCGGGGATCTATCAATTCTCCGGACAGTATTATTTGCCTGCCGGGCGTGTAAATGGACTGGCTGTAGGATTGAGCTACCTGGATTACGGTGAGTTTGTGTCAACTGATCCCAGCGGTGCGTCCGGGGATAATTTCAGTGCTTCCGATTATTTGATTACAGTTGGAAAAAGTCATCGGATGAGTTCTTTTTCTGTCGGAGTAAATCTCAAACTGGCTCATAGTGCGATAGAGACTTACTCGTCCACAGCACTTTTAGCCGATTTGGGAGGTATGTATCACTACCCAAAGGGTGACTTTAAGATCGGTCTGGTGTTTAAGAATGTCGGGTTCAGGATGAATGATTATTTTGGCTCAGCGAGGACAGAGTTGCCATTTGATGTACAAATAGGCACCAGCGTAAAGCCTTTATATATGCCTGTCAGATTTTCCATCACTGCGTTTAACCTGGTGGAGGAAGATTTGGTATTCAGGCAGGATGGAAATGAAAGCTCCAGGACAGTAAGGGCTTTTGATGGGTTTTTCAGGAGGATCAACCTTGGGGCTGAATTTATTTTTTCAAAAAATGTTCAATTTCTATTGGGGTACAATCATTTACGCCGGCAAGAACTTTCTTTGAGCGAGACAGGGGCAGGGGCCGGATTTTCCTATGGTTTGATGATTGGGATCAGGAAGTTTACCTTTAGATATGCCAGGTCGGTATATCACGCGAGTGGGGGAGCCAATTTTATTACCATTCAATCGAACCTGCACTCCTTTAATAAAGTATTATAAAAGACTATGGATAAGAATTTAACACCTAAAGCAATTGTTGCGGAACTGGATAAATATATCATTGGCCAGAGTGACGCCAAGCGTAATGTAGCCATCGCTTTGCGAAACCGATGGAGGAGGATGAATGTGAAGGAGGAGATCCAGGGAGAGATCGTACCCAACAACATTCTGATGATTGGCGCAACAGGAGTAGGTAAAACAGAAATAGCTCGCCGTCTGGCTAAAATTGACGATGCACCTTTCACAAAGGTTGAAGCCTCCAAGTTTACAGAAGTAGGTTATGTGGGTAGAGATGTGGAAAGTATGGTCCGGGACCTGGTAGAGCAGGCCGTGAATATTGTGAAGGTGAGAAAAAAGGAAGAGGTAAAGGAAAGAGCTTCTGAAATCGTGGAAGGAATCATTCTGGATTCACTGATACCTCCCTTGAAGGGAGCCACTACGACTGTGACCACAGTAGATTCTGAAGCAGAACCCAGAAATGATAAAGAGCTGAATGAGAAGACCAGGGAGAAGTTTCGCGAAAAAATCCGAAGTGGTGAGCTGGATGACCGGAAAATTGAGATCAATGTCAAGCAAGCAGCATCACCAGGGATGGGGATGATTGGTGGTAATATGGATGAAACCTCCATGATCAATCTGCAGGAGATGCTGGGTAATATGCTGCCCAAGAAAAATAAAAGAAGGAAGGTTACCATTGCAGAGGCCCGTAAGATCCTGATGGAAGAGGAAGCCTCGAAGCTGATCGATATGGATGAAGTAAAAGAGGAGGCTTTGACCAAAGCGATGAATACGGGTATCATTTTCATCGATGAGATCGACAAAATCGCCAGTGGTAGTTCTTCTGGTGGAGGTAAAGGACCTGATGTGAGTCGTGAGGGCGTTCAGCGAGACTTACTGCCCATCGTGGAAGGAAGCTCCGTGATGACAAAGTACGGAGTGGTTCAAACGGATCACATTTTGTTTATTGCCGCAGGAGCATTTCACGTAAGTAAGCCATCTGATCTGATCCCTGAGTTGCAGGGAAGGTTCCCGATCCGTGTGGAATTGGATAACCTGTCAAAAGCAGACTTTTTAAGAATACTTAAAGAGCCTAAGAATGCGCTGACCAAGCAGTATGAGGCTTTGATAGGTGCAGAAGATGTGAAAATTGAGTTTCAGGAAGAGGCGCTTGAAGAACTGGCAGAAATTGCTTTCCACATCAATGAGGAGGTCGAGAATATCGGGGCCAGGCGACTTCACACGGTGATGAGTCGACTACTCAACGAGATCCTTTTCGACATCCCGGACACAATTGGACCGAATGCCCATGTAGTGATCGATAAGAAACTCGTTCAGGAGAAGCTTCAGGGATTGGTGAAGGACAAGGACCTGAGTCATTATATTTTGTAAAACCAAAGCATGTATTTCGCGGACCGCATCGATCGACTTTCATCTGAAACAGCATTTAGTGTATTAGCTAAGGCCAAAAAGCTGGAGGCCCAGGGAAAGGAGATCATTCACCTCGAGATCGGGCAACCTGATTTTGATACCCCACAGAATATCAAAGATGCGGCTATCAAAGCATTACAAGAGGGTAAAACCGGTTATTGTCCTACTACCGGAGTACATGAGTTAAAAGAGACAGTTGCTCAGGAGACTTCAAGGACTAGAAAAATTTCGGTTGACCCTGACCAGGTGGTGATCACCCCTGGAGCCAAACCGATCATGTTTTTCACCATCCTGGCCCTTGTCAACGAAGGTGATGAAGTCATGTATCCCAACCCTGGTTTTCCGATCTATGAATCGCTGATCCGTTTTGTGAAGGCGAAGCCGATTCCTTATCCATTGATTGAGGAAAAGGGTTTCAGTTTCGATGCAGACGAATTTATTTCGCTAGTATCCGAAAAAACCCGATTGATCATCCTCAACTCTCCACAAAATCCAACAGGAGGCATTATTTCTCCTGAAGATCTTGAAGTGGTAGCCAGGGTGGCTTCTGAGAGAAATATCATGGTTTTGTCAGATGAGATCTACAGGCGATTGATCTATGATAAAACCTTTAGTAGTATCGCATCTATTGGTGATATGATGGATCGAACAGTCATTCTGGATGGGTTTTCAAAGACCTTTGCGATGACCGGCTGGAGGCTTGGATATGGTGTGATGCCCGTAGAGCTAGCCAAAAAGATTGAGCTTCTTCAGGTGAATAGCAATTCATGTGCTCCCACGTTCACGCAATATGGTGGAATAGAAGCGCTCACTGGAGATCAATCAGCCATGCATGAAATGGTCGCCTCATTTAAAGAACGTCGGGATATTGTTGTAAAAGGTTGGAATGCAATCGATGGCATTTCATGCATTGTGCCCGAAGGTGCCTTCTATGCTTTCCCAAATGTGACACAACTAAACATAGATCCGCAGGCTTTTGCAGATCTTCTCATTAATGAATACGGCGTAGCATTGCTTACGGGGTCTTCATTCGGTCAATATGGAAAAGGGTACCTGAGAATTTCTTATGCCAATTCGATTGAAAACCTTCAGAAGGGATTGGATCGAATCCGGCGGGCGATCAGTGATCACAACCTGGTCTAGTATTTCCAGGGGGCCATTTTGATTTCCGGATGATCTTTTTCGATCTCTAAAAGCCTGTTATACTTAGCCAATCGCTCAGACTGGGTGATGGATCCAACTTTGATCTGATTTCCACTCCACCCAACAGCAAGATCTGCCAACCAATCATCCTCCGTTTCACCACTTCGGGCACTCACGGTCACCTGCCACCCTGCAGACTTAGCCAGTTTGAAGGCCTCCAGCGCGTCAGTTATACTACCACACTGGTTTACCTTTAGAAGCAGAGCATTGGCGGAATGTGTATCTATCGCTTTTTGGATCCGGCTTGTTTGAGTACATAAGAGGTCGTCGCCCAGTACGAGAGATTTCCCACCAATCTTTTTATTTAGCTCTGGCCAGTGGTCCCAGTCATCTTCGGCTAGCCCGTCTTCCAGGCTTACAATTGGGTATTTGGCTACCCAGTCAGAGAGAAGCGCTATCTGTTCCATCCCGGTAAGCTTTTCCTCGTTGATGTGATACTTTCCACCTTCATAAAAATGACTGGAGGCAATATCCATAGCCAGGGCGATATCTTGCCCGGGCTTAAATCCTGCTTTCTCTATAGATTCCAGTGCGGTATCCAGCATTTCATCAATGTGGTTGAAGCTGGGTGCCAGACCTCCCTCATCTGCCGTAAGGGTGCGCATACCATATTTTTTCCTGATGATATCGGTTGCAGAATAATATACTTTGTAGAGATCAGATAAAGCCTGCTCTACTGTCATGGCACTTATAGGCACAATCAACAGGTCCTGTATGGGTACCTGACCGCCGGCATGTTTACCCCCACTGAAAAGATTGACCGTAAGGCGAGGTAACCGAAAACTGTTAGCAGCCAGTAATCCGCCAAAATATTTGAAAAGTGGTAAATCCTGCTGAATGGCACAGGCTTTGGCGAATGCCAGGGAGCAGGCAAGAATGGCATTGGCACCCAGATTTCCTTTATTCGGTGTGCCGTCCAACCTGATGAGGGTATGGTCCAGCTCCTTTTGATCGAAGGATAGACCGGAAACAGCCTGATTGATTTCCTGGTTGATGTGACCGACAGCTTTTTGACATCCAAGCCCGGCATACCTGCCCAAGTTACCATCTCTGAGCTCTACCGATTCGGCTTTTCCTGTAGAGGCACCTGAAGGGACGGAAGCTTTCCCCATGGTGCCATCACTCAGGTAGCACTTGGCCATGACAGTTGGCCTTCCTCTGCTATCCAGTATTTCATAGCCCTTGAAGTGGTCAATTTTTACGCTCATAGAGTAAGTTTTTGTAGGATTCAAATAATTGGGTTAGTGTGCTTGGCATCTCGTTGATCAAACTAGAAACAGTTTCGTATTGCCACTTGTGTTCATCGGCTGCAAAATACTCAAGTGGAGATTTACCATGTACCCTGGCTAACATACAACCCAATAGGTGTTTCACACATCGTTGCTCAAAATTATCCCTTTCGTAATTGAAAATGCTCCTGTAACTATCCCATGATAGCCTGGCAGCGTCAACATAGGCTGGATTGTTCAGGTGGTTGGCCTTACTAAGGAAATGAGTGATTGAAAATCCCACATCGAAAGCCGGATCACCAAAATGCATTACTTCATGATCCAGTAAGATCAACCTTCCATCCTTGATCAGTACATTTTTAGGACTGTAGTCGCCGTGTACAATGGTTAGCTGAGTTTCCAGGGTAGACTCGATCAGATCAGCATAAAATGTTTGAAATTGAGTGAGTTTGTGACTGGTATGTTCGTAGTAGGGCTCAATTCTTAGGTTGATGAAGTAATCCCTGTTATGGAAAGTTTTGGAGGCATCCGGATCATTCAGGCTTTTCATATGAATGGTACCCAGCAGCGCTCCAAAAGATTTGATGTAGTCCTTTTCAATTACACCTGCCAACAATAATTCCTTCAGGTTTTTAGCTGGAGGAGATATGGCCTCCATAATGAGGAGATGGTTTTTTTCATCACAAAATATAGGTTGGGGTATACTCCCTGGCGGCAGGTGATCATATAACCATTTCAGCCCAAGGTTTTCTATAAGTATCCTGGCAGGATCACTGAACCATTCTGATTTTGTTTTTAGTTGCTGCAGAGCTTGCTTTATTACAATAGGCTTTGACTTTTCTACGTAGACAGTTTTTGCAGAAACTCCTCCTGTGAGCATTTTACATGACAGACTTTCTCCTTCGCTGATCAGGTCATGCTTAAACAGATAGTTGCTCAGGATTTGGGGGTTTTCAATATCCATTCTTCACCGAAGGATCAATTCTGACGTAATTTGTTGATAATTAGATGCTTTAATTGCCGAAAATTTAAAATAAGATTTATTTCTTTACTTATCTGTATTTTATAAACAACCAGCTAAGATAAGTGGAATATAGAGAGGAAGTACTTGATGAAAAGTCCATCATCATCATATACCTCAAAGGGGAATTTAATTTTGATGAAATTGTCAGCTTAGGCATTAAGTATCGTAGAAGAGCCCTGGAAAGAGGCTACAGATTGATTTGCGATTTCCGGAATGCCAGGGGAAATGTCACAGTTTCCGATATTCAGACCTATTTCAGTAATCATATACATCGGGTAGATGAACGATTGAGTAAAGTCCCTGTAGTATATGTTTCAAGTGAGAGAGGATATCCAACCTTTAAGCTTCTTCAACAAATCTGGGATAATCAGGGGGTTTCTATTGTGATTTTTAAGGACCTGGATTTAGGCATCAAGTGGTTTGAAACTCACAACCTTCCCTAAAATCTTGTTTTTTCAAGATACCAGCTCCATCACTTTATCCCACACTTTTGAACTGACCGGAATTCCTTCCTTCTCATACTTTACTCTGGTTTGTGAACTTCGCTCTCCGGGAAAATAGGTTCTGTCTTCAGGGTGCATGGGTTCCACGTTGTGCGTATAGTCTATGATTTCATTTATGAGACGCTCCTGAAGATCCTGATCGCCGAAAATGCCCGGATAAATACAAAGAAAAACCTGGGAAACAGCAGTTTCAAATGGTCTTTGACTGATCCTGAAAGTGGAATCACCCGCTGATAGTAAAGTCGCCAGCATATCCAGGATGATTGATAGAGCTGAGCCTTTCCAGTAGCCAATGGGCAATCCCCGTTCTTTAAGTGTAATCCTTTCCGGGTCATTGGAAAGCTCATCGTTTTCATCCCAGCCTCCGGGGAAGGGTAATTTCTTTCCTCTCAGTTTGTAGTCGTTGATCTTGCCAAAGGCAAACTGCGAAATCGCCATGTCCAAAATCACATGGCCCGCTTTTCTGGGGATAGAGACTACAAAGGGGTTGTTCCCGGTCCGACTGTCTTTTCCGCCCCATGGTGGCATGTTGGGCTGGGTGTTGGTAAATAAAATGGAGATGCACCCAGCATCAGCTGCTTGTCTGGCGTAAGACCCACCCCGCATCCAGTGGTTATTATTTCGCAAAGCAACCAATCCCATTCCATGTTCCTTAGCTAATTCAATGGCCCGATCCGTACACTTTGTAGCATTGATAATGCCAGGCCCCTGGTGTCCATCCCACCTTTCGATGCTCCCGAATGAGGCTACTTTTTCAGCTTCTTTGTCCACTTTCACCGATCCATTCTCGATGTACTCAATGAATAAAGGGACCCGGTTGATGCCATGAGAAAACACTCCATAAAGAGTGCTTTCGGTGTAGGTTGACGCCAGCAGTTGGGCTTTCTCATTTGAGAAGTTGTATTTAAGGAACAGATTTAAAAGCGTCTCTTCCATTTCATTGGAAGAGATTTGAATGGTGTTGTCGGACATATTTTTTTGATTTGTCTGGTCAGAGAAGTAAGAATTCTAAAGATAAGAATAGAGCTAGTATAATTCGGTTTTGGGAATTTCTAAATACGTTGATGGGCAAGAATCAAATGATGCTTCTTTGAGCCTTTGAGTCTTGGTGGCTATTTATTTATTGCCACTAAGTCACAAAGACACCAAGCTTTTAGGTATTTAATTCTGTTTTAGGTCGGCTAGTTTTTGCTCATAGACCATCCGCGCAGATTCATACGCCTTTTGTGCATCTTCCTTCTCCTCTTTACGGATCTGCTTGCTCTTTTCCTTCCAGCATTGCTCTACCGATGCAAGACA
>JAHCMM010000103.1 GCA_019192515.1 Cyclobacteriaceae bacterium SS2 | reverse complement strand
ATGTCACTCATTTTCATTAGGTAATTACTTCCACTTATATAGGGCTTTGTGGACATTAATCCTCCGTCGGCAAACTGGCTCATGCCATATACATTCGGTACCATCACCCAGTCATAGGCATCGATGTACATTTCCATAAACCAGCGATAAACTTCATCAGGATTAATTTCACAGAGCAACATGAAGTTGCCTAATACCATGAGGCGCTCGATATGGTGGGTATAGCCGGTATTGAGTAACTTCCGAATGGTCATGTCTACGGGATCAATACCCGTGGTAGCCGTATAAAATGAATCCGGGATCTTTCTGTCAAAATTGAAATAGTTGGTTGTGCGCTCAGCTGCCCCAGCAACTTCATACACTCCCCGGATAAATTCTCTCCAGCCAATGATCTGCCTGATAATCCCTTCCGTATTGTTAATCGGAATATCATGATTCTCTGCATAGCTCATGATCTCATCCACCACATAATCCGGAGTAAGCAACCCCACATTAATCAGAGGGGATAGCACACTGTGATGCAAAATAGATTCATTAGCCACTATGGCATCTTCATAGTCTCCAAATCCGTGAAACCGATCCTCTAGAAATTGTGTAAGCCAACTTTTTGCTTCCGAAAAGTTTGTTGGATAAAGTCGGTAAGATCCCAGGTTGCCCCAATTTTCAGGAAAATATTGATTGATATATTCAACTGCACTTTTGAAATCTGAACCAGCCGAAGGGTATGATATTGAAGGGGGTGTTGATTTCTTTGGATACTTTTTTCTGTTCTCCTGATCAAAGGACCACTTCCCTCCTATGGGTTTTTTAGTATCATCCAGAAGGATGCCTAATGATTTGCGCTGCTGTATGTAGAATTCTGTCTGGAAATACTTTTTTTTGTCCGGTTTGAAGAATGTTTCCAGATCTGTTCTCCTGTTGATAAATGCAAGGGATTCATAAAACTTTAACTCAATGCCTACCTCTTTACAACCTTTCTCAATTCTTCTCTTTAGATAATCATCAACAGGGTCAATACAGTGAACCTTCTCAGCCTTCAATTGTGGAATCAACTTTCTTACGTCTGACTCCTCCTGATGACTTTCCACATATGTGACTTCACAACCCATTTCCAGAAGGAATTGAGCATATTGCTTCATGGAAGCCCGGTGAAACGCCAGCTTTTGTTTATGAAATCGATATTGCCGAAAGAAAAGATACTCTTCAACCAGATAGACTCTCCGACCTGACATTGCAAGTGGGTTATCTTCAAAAAGCTGGTGTGGAAAAATGAGTGCGACCTCCATGGATCTGTAGGTGTTGTTTTGGTATCAACAACCTGTTGTAGTCTAATGTTTAATGATGTGAATCTGTATTGATCATGTTGGATCTTCCATTTTTAAAAACCAGTGTACGCCCCCATTAAACAGACTCATTCCTATATACAAAGTGGTTTTTGTATCTTACTGGAATCAAGTCAAGCATTCTCAAAAAATTACGATTACCATGAAAAAGACACTACTATATTACGGATTTATTATACTGTTGATGACAGCCACAGCCCAGGAAACGAGATATGAAAAAACCAATCACACCACTGCATTAGAGGACGGAAAAGAAAATAGCGATAGGGTGCCTGAAACATACAGTATTGAAAGTAGCATTGAAAAAGTGATTGTCGCCAGAATGAAATACAAAACTGATTTACTAGCCGGATTAGAAGATGTGGTGAAGGAACAAGGTATAAATAATGCGGTGATCCTATCTGGAATAGGTTCAGTACGAGGTTATCACATTCACCAGGTCATGAATCGGACCTTTCCCTCAAAGAATGCCTATGTGAAAGACCGGTGATTCACTTTGCTTCCCATTCATGGGCTAGATGACAAATATTCCTAAGTAGCCCTGCCAAGGTGGTCAGATTCTCCAAATCACAGGTATATAATATAGAATGATTTCAGTTCAGTAATATGAAAAAAGTTTATTTCCTTCTAATTATCATAAGCATTTATTCCTGTTCTCAAAAAACCACAAAAGATTTCTATGCTGAGGGCATAAGCGAGCTTCGGATGGTTTTCGAGCCTGGCCTTAAAGTTGGCAATCAGCAGGTAGCCAAAACTTTTCAACCCTCCTATGTTGTGACATCAAAGGGAACTCTTCTTGTGTTTTGTCAGGGACGCCTTAAAGAAGGTGGAGACAATGATCCTAAGGTGATCCTGATGAACAAAAGCTACGATCTTGGAAAAACCTGGGAAGGTGTTGAAGTGTTGTCATCCCCCATGAACTTTTTTGCGATATCTCCATATACCACAGTGGTTGATGACCAAGAAACGATCTCTTTTCTTACCTGTGTTGGACTTAAAGTAACGAAAGCATTTTACAGCAATGACCTTGAAAAAGTAAAAGAAGCTACGGGGATTAACATAAATGATATTGGGGAGGATAAAGCTGCTGTATTAACCAAATATACTTCCATGGATGACGGCAAATCCTGGAGTATAGAGTACTTCACCAAAGATACTACACCTCTTTACAAGAATTACAAAGGGTTTACTCCGGTCTTTTTGAACACTATCGGACAGGTACACAAAATATCTGCTGGTTTAAATAAGGGCAGGTTGATCATTGCAGCACCAATTTATGCTGTGGCCAAGGGGGAAGTCATGACCGATAATTTCCGAAATCACAAATGCGCAGGTTCCGGCATCATTTACAGTGATGATCAGGGTGAGACCTGGCAAATGGATGGCATGATTACTGACTATCTGGGCAATGAGGCCTCAGCGGTTTCTATAAATGATGGCAAAGAGCTGTTAATGATCCGACGAATGAATAACCCTGGTCGTTATGCGGAGTTCAATATCACTGACATCGTTGACCCGGGGAATGGACAACGGATAGCTCACCGTAGCAGCGATGGTGGTGCTACGTGGTCAGATCCCTTTTTATTAAACATTAGTGAGGTGGCATGCCACGGCACATTAGCCAGGGTTAATCACAGGCTTTATTTTTCAATTCCCGCGGGTCTGGAAGATTATGATCAGGTGAA
>JAHCMM010000102.1 GCA_019192515.1 Cyclobacteriaceae bacterium SS2 | reverse complement strand
AAACCGCCTGATGAGTACCGAGGGCGGCAGCTGGATCTGGAGTTCATCATTTCGATTTTTCTTCATGGTCCCCCTTCTGTTTGTCATCGTATGGATGAGAAAAGGAATTGCGCCACTCATCCATGTCATGAAGCAAGATATTGGAAGCTGGATTCTATGGGGCACCATCGGATTTGGTGTTTTTTATGCTCCTATCACCTTCGCAGCATTATATGCTCCCGCCTGGATCGTAGCCAGTACCTGGCAGGTCACCATAATAGCAGGCCTATTAATGGCTCCACTACTTTATAAGAATAAGAAAGCCATCTCTGGGAGGGCCATGATCTTTTCTCTGATCATTTTGATAGGTATTGCCATTATGCAATTCAAACAGGCTACAGCAGTCGGTACAAAAGAAATCATCCTGGGTGTGGTTCCGGTCCTGATAGCTGCATTTGCATATCCATTGGGAAACAGAAAAATGATGACGATCACCAACGGCAAACTGGATGCATTTCAGCGAACACTGGGAATGACCATTGCCAGCCTCCCTTTTTGGATTTTACTAAGTACCATTGGGGTCTTTACCGTTGACCTCCCGGAGCCATCACAGCTCACTCATACCTTGATTGTAGCGTTGAGCTCCGGTGTGATTGCTACTTCAATCTTTTTCAAAGCAACAGATCTCGCCCATCATGACCACCGACAGTTGGCTTCGGTGGAGGCGACCCAGTCAGGCGAGGTTTTCTTTGCCCTGATTGGTGAGATGCTTATCCTGGGTGCACACCTGCCAGATGTTTTTTCTATGATTGGTATCGGTTTTGTGATCCTGGGAATGATCCTCCACAGCCTTGAGCATTGAGATTTTGTAACCTTATTTTTCCCCTTCCCGTTACATCTGTCAAAAGCGCAAAACCACTACCGATGTTGATATAATTTCTTTCCATTTAGAAGACAACCCTCCCCGGGTCATGTTTCAACTACAGAAAGAAGTTATATGCTTTACTTACAAGACATTTCATACATTCATCCAAACAAAGATCTGCTCTTTGAAAATATCAACCTTGCGGTAAATAATCATGAGAAAATCGCCCTGGTTGGTAAAAACGGAAGTGGTAAATCCACTCTCCTTCGAATCGTCAATGGGGAGTTGATACCTGCAGGTGGCCGGATTGAAAAGCCTAATTCGATTTATTACATCCCACAGATTTTCGGACAGTACAACCATCTCACCGTAGCCCAGGCACTAAAGGTTGATCATAAAATTCATGCGCTCACCAAAATTCTGAAAGGCCAGTATTCAGAGGAAAATTACACCCATCTCCAGGATGACTGGACAATTGAATCAAGGTGTCAGGAAGCGCTTAACCATTGGAAGCTTGGCTTTACGGACCTATCACAAAAGATGGGATCATTGAGTGGCGGACAAAAAACAAAGGTGCTCCTGGCTTGTATCAACATCCATCAACCGAGACTGATTTTGATGGACGAACCCAGCAATCACCTCGACCTGGAAAGCAGGAAGCAGCTGTACCATTTTATCGAAATGAGTCCCGCAACCATGGTTATAGTAAGTCATGATAGGAAGCTGCTCAACCTACTGGATACTATTTGTGAACTTCACCAAACTGGACTGACCACTTACGGTGGAAACTATGCGTTCTATCAACAACAAAAGATTCTAGAACAATCAGCCCTGGAACAGGACATTCAGGGAAAGGAAAAACTACTGAGAGAGGCGCGGAACAAACAGCGGGAAACCCTTGAGAGGCAACAGAAACAACAAGCCAGGGGCAGGAAAAAGCAGGCAAAGTCCGGGATGCCAAAGGTGATGATGGATAAAATGAAAAATGATTCTGAAAACCGTTTTTCAAAACTCAAACATGCTCACGCCGGGAAAGTAGACGGAATACATCAAGATCTAAAAGCCCTTCGAGCAGCCTTACCTGACCCGGACAAGATGAGGTTCGACTTTGATCCTTCTGATCTTCACCAGGGAAAAATTCTATTTCAAGCTTATAAAATCAACTATCAATATGCATCAGAATGGGTTTGGAAATCCTCTTTATCCATGCAAATCAAAAGTGGGGAACGAATAGCACTTAAGGGAGCCAATGGATCCGGCAAGACAACCCTAATCAAGGTAGTGTTGGGGAATCTCATACCCCAGGTAGGCACTTTCAAATCCAACACAAACAAAGCACTTTACATCGATCAGGATTATTCACTTATAGACAATCGGCTATCAGTCTGCGAACAAGCTAATCAATATAATAGCCTGGGTTTACCGGATCATGAAGTCAAGACCCGGCTCAACCGATTTCTCTTCGGAAAAGAATCCTGGGATAAACCCTGCCAGGCTTTAAGTGGTGGCGAGCGAATGCGCCTAATGCTTTGCTGCCTGAATATTGGTCAGCAAGCCCCCGACCTGATCATTCTGGATGAACCCACCAACAACCTGGACATTCAAAACATTGAGATCCTGACAAATGCAATCAACTCTTATAAAGGCACATTGATTGTGGTGTCCCATGACGAGGATTTTATAGAAGATGTGAGGATTGAGAGAACAATTGAATTGACATACTGATCGAGTCAGCTTCTGAAATCAGAAGCCTTTTGCTTGAAATCAAAATTTCTAATATTCCAATCAATCTGTTATCTCATCAACCACTCAAAATATAGCCACTATCAATAAGTTATATGGTAATTTTATTTACCTTAGGCCAAACCTCAACCAAAATGAATACAAATACACTGAGCTATTCCCTGGGACTGACTCTGATTCTAGGTGCGATCCTTATCATTGTCATATTTCCTGATTCAGGCAGACTTTATCTGATAGCTGGCTTCCTTACATTGATTGGTTTTGTGATGAAAATTGCGGGTTTTGTGATGCGCCAGGGAAAGGTATCTCAGTAATCAGTCAGAAATCACATAACAGTTGTCTGTGTAAACTGATTCATTTACATTAGCTCAAAAAGACTAATTTCTTAAATCTAGCTTTTGAGAGGTCTCAAAACTTTTGCTTTCTTATTATTCATTGTATCCAATTTAATGGGTCAGAAGGCAATAGATGCGCAAAACCCCCAATACAGGAAAGCACCGGCCTCCGTATCCCGTTCCCCTATCAAATTAGCCGAGTACCTTACTACTAATGAAACTTCGGATCATCAGAAGGCTTTAAACATCTACACCTGGATAGTTAACAATATTGAATATGATGTTAAAGCTCTGCTGAAAGTAAAACAGAAGGACTACAGTCCTAATCAAACACTAAAAAGGAAAAAAGGACTCTGTTACCAGTATTCCGAGCTATTTTCAACTTTATGTGAAAATGCAGGGATCTCATCCAAAGAAGTAATCGGATATTCAAGGGGAGCCATGTATCAGGAAGCTGACCGATTTTATGAGTCTGATCATAGCTGGAATGGGATAAAAATTGATTCCGGCTGGTATCTGGTGGATGCAAGCTGGGGTAGTGGTGAATTAGTTCCAAAAAACCAATGGTTTAGGAAAGTACTTAGTGATTGGTTTAATAAACCGTACATCAATAGCAAGTACAAATTCATTCAGAAACCAGATTTCAAATACTTTCTAATTTATCCGGAGAATGCGATTGAAGACCACTTGCCAGCAGACCCCAATTGGCAAATGGTGAGATTCCCCATATCCATCGAAACTTTTGAGTCCAATCTGTGGGAAAAGTATACTTCAACGCCTGATCCAATCTATGAGAAAGAGGTTGATTCAATTAGCTACCTGGCAAGGCTAGATAAGTACGAATATCTTTCTGAGCTTCAGTTTCTACAAAAGACAGCTGAAATGAGTAATACATATAACCCAAAAAATTATCGATTACTAGGTTTGTATTCTTACCGATTAGCCAACTCTTATGAGCATGCAGTAGGAGATGCAAAAAGCCAGCTTGAAGCAAAAAAAGTAGCTTACGATTTATACAAACTGTCTATTAGCCATCTGAAAGCACACCAGCGATCTGCAACCTTCGAATCCAATAAAACCAGTCGACAAGCCAGGACAAGAATAAATGCGGAGCTAAAAAAGCCTGTTTCTCTACGTACTAGCAGAACAAAACAGGATAAAAAAGGAGTTGACAGCTTCCTCTCAAAGTATGAGCAAAAAGCTAACGGCCATGAGTACCAGCTAAAGAAACACAAAGCCCTCAGCCTAAAAGCTCCAGAATTATATCAGCAACCGGTAGCATCTCGTTTCGAAAGAAGAGACATTGTGAAAAATAATACATCAGTTATTGCAAATAACCTCTCTCAACTTGTTTGTCTGGAAGATACTGCCCTCTTTCTATTCAAAAATCTTAAAAAGATGATGCATGAAAAAAAGAATCTGCAAAATCAGACATTACAACAGTACTTATTTCTTCCTTCACTTGCGGAACTCAATATCAACCTGATCAAGGATAACCATGGGATTACAAACATTAGCCAGTCTATGCACCTATTTGATTCTGTTGGTCTAATCATCGATAGTCTCACCACGCGAAACAGAGCTATTGAGCAAGGGGTCAGACAACTGTACATGACAATCAGACAATTGCAGTCAAGTATTCAAACACTTGCAAGTCAAATAAAAAAGCTGGTGATTCAAAATTGTCAGTTCTCTAATAATGAGATCTGTGAACGCAGTAAATTTTACCAAAGCAATGAGTATATTGATTTTGCATATAATCTCAGGTTGGAAACTGAAAGAAATCTTATTAAATCATTAGAGCATGACCATGAAATCAATTTATCTCTTGCGAAAGTCATGAATGAACTTAATAAATTATTAGAGATTCAAAGTGAGATGATTGAGTTGTTTGAGTTACAAAGTATTGCCAATACTGATTTTAAATTAGAAAGAAGTAATTATCAAACCAATGAAATTATTTCAACAAGTAGTCAAAGGATAAAGGATTTAAACAGAGAAATTTCAAAATTGAAACTAGAGCTTAACAAAATGAATTGATAGTCTAACAGACCTAACCGCTAACTTAATCTTCATTACCTTGAAGATTCAATAACCATCGTGTTTATTTTGCAGCATGACGCCACTGGAAGAAGCATTCAATCTCGATCCCTTTGTATTCAAATTTATCGTTCTCCCCATCCTGATTTTCATGGCCAGGATTATGGATGTCTCCATCAATACCGTTCGGATCATCTTCATGCTTCACAGCAAGAAATTGCTGTCCACAGTACTGGGTTTTTTTGAGGCACTTATCTGGTTGCTGGCCATTAGTCAGATCTTTCAGAACCTCAGCAGTTGGCCAACCTACATTGCCTATGCGGGTGGTTTTGCCTCAGGTATTCTGGTAGGAATGCTCATTGAAGAAAAGTTGGCTATTGGTCGTGTGGTTGTGCGAGTGATCACCCGGCAACCTGCCGAAGAGCTCATTAAATACTTTGAGAAAAACAGCTACCGCTATAGCAGTGTAGACGCGATCTCTGATGAAGGTGAAGTAAATATCCTGTTCACCGTGATCAAACGGGAAGACCTGAAATCGACCGTTCAGGAGATCAAACGTTTTAATCCAAAAGCTTTCTATACGGTAGAAGGGGTCAAAAAAGTCAGCGATGACGATATATCTGATGAAAAAGGATTTGGATTCCGGAAGAACCTGATGAAAAGGGTGTTTTAATTAGGGATGCAGGGATCTAGAAAATGTCTAGGGCCCTAGGTAAATAACAATTAATGGATCTTAAAAAGCTAAAAGTTGATCAATTCAATCATTTTTTGGTCAGGAATTTCCCTGATGAATTTGATCCGGGCATCGAGCCCTCATCAGAACCAATTGAAGTGATCCTATTCTTCATCCAGCAAATTGAAGATGTCCGGGCTTTTTCGAACCTGTGTAGTACTACAGACCTGGCCAAAGACAACCGCGTGATCATGGTTTTTGAAAAGGGCCGGAAAGACCGGGTGAACAGAGATACTATCTTCACTCCTTTCAGAACAGGTGAGTATACAGGATTTAAAATGAAGGCTCCAATGCTGTGTTCACTATCTGACAAACTCAGTGCTTTTGTTCAGCAGAAAGTGATATAGCCGTCATCTTTTATGATTAATTTTATTGGAGCTTCAACCTTAAAAGACCCAATAATGGATGCTTCAATGATCACCAGTCAGCTTGCAGAAAATAAGCAAGTCTTCGTTGCCCTACTTGGGAAATTACCTTCTCACATGTACCTGTGGCGATCGAAACCAGATAAATGGTGCCTCCTGGAGATCATTTTCCACCTGGTAGATGAAGAAATTGAAGATTTCAGAACCCGGGTAATGCATGTATTGGAAACTCCGGATGAGCCCATCCCACCAATTGATCCTGAAGGTTGGGTCCAGCAGCGGGAATACTTCAGGCAAGACTATTCCGAAAAGCTTGAGGAATTTATTGAGGAACGGGAAAGCTCTGTAACCTGGCTGAAATCACTTGAGTCCCCACAATGGAAAAACACTGCACAGCATCCGAAGCTGGGACCGATAACTGCCAAGCAACTCCTTGCCAGTTGGCTGGCCCATGATTACCATCACATCCGCCAGATCAATGTGGTGAAATACGAATACTTAAAAGAATATAGCAAGGAAGACCTGGGATATGCCGGAAAATGGTAGCTTTTAAATAACTGATCAAACAGATGATAAACAATCTAATACTACATTTTCACATTGGACCTCTAATTATCATATTAAGCATTATATTTAAAATATTCCCACCTAAAAATATTAATTGGCTCTATGGATATCGAACATCATACTCCATGAAATCACAAGCAGTCTGGGATGAGGCAAATCGCTTCAGTGTCAATTTAATACTTATGGTAGGCGTCATAGTATCTATTATGCAGCTAATTCTTCACTTCACAACAAACGAAAAGATAGAGTTAGCAACGGCTATCATTCTTCTAGTGGTTCTTTTGATTTCAACCATTTTTATTACTGAAAAACACCTGAGAAAGCACTTTGATCAGCATGGAAATCGACCAACACCTGATTCTCATTTACCAACCTAATATGGAAATCCAGCAATACAATATCCAGCAATCTCCTACCGATAAAGCCATCTGCGAGTTTCTTCAGGAGCAAATCCATTCCCATCTCCCTGAAGCAGAAAGCAAGATCTGGCATGGACACCCTGTTTGGTTTATTGAGGGAAACCCGATCGCCGGCTACAGCAAAGAAAAAGCTGGAATCCGGTTAATGTTCTGGAGTGGAGCTGATTTCAATGAAGATGAACTGAAAACTGGTACCGGTAAGTTCAAGGATGCTTCCATCTGGTATACTTCAACAGATGAAATTGATCTCAATGCCCTGAAGCGGTGGCTGGAAAAATCCAGGGACATACAATGGGATTACAAAAACATTGTGAAGCGAAAGGGGCAATTGATCCGGATTAAGTAGCAACTATCCGTTGATCGTCTCCCGTAGGGGACGATGAACCACATCACCGTGATCTACCTGAATTATCTCATCACTTTTTCTCCCTTCCTGGAGACGATACAAGAAAAATCAAGTTCAAGTAGGCCATTGTATATGATGGTGAAGATCATTTGATTGTCTGACATATTTCAGATTGTAGCCTGGGATTTTTCCCTAACTTAATTTCAATCAAAAACAGGATTCAGAAATGAAGTTAAAAGGAAAAACATTCGTAGTGACTGGGGCAGGGAGTGGAATGGGCCGTGAGCTGACCATTCAGCTAGTTAAAAAAGGTGCTTCTGTAGCCATGGCAGATCTAAATGCCCGAAGTCTGAAAGAAACGGCATCACTTGCCGGTCAATCTTATGTTTCCTTCCATATCCTGGATATTTCAAACAGGGAAGCCATAGAAAAGCTACCAAAGGATGTCCTCAAACACCACGGACAGGTAGATGGTATTGTCAACAATGCCGGTATCATTCAGCCCTTTGTGGACGTAAAGGATCTGGATTATGACAAGATCGAAAAGGTGATAAATATTAACTTTTATGGCACTTTATATATGATTAAAACATTCCTGCCTTATCTTCTGGACCGACCTGAAGCAACGATCACCAACATCTCAAGTATGGGTGGATATATCCCATTTCCGGGCCAAACCGTATACAGCGCATCCAAGGCCGCAGTAAAACTGCTCACCGAAGGGTTATACGGCGAACTGAAAAAGACCAATGTACATGTGACAGTGGTTCACCCCGGAGCCATCGATACCCATATCATGTCCAATTCCGGATTATCTACCACGGAGGAGGAAACTGAAATAAAGAAAACGCAAAAAAACAAAGCGCTCTCAGCAGATAAGGCTGCCAGCATCATCATAGAGGGTATTGAAAAAGAAAAGTTCAGGGTTCTTGTAGGCAGTGATGCCAGTTTCCTGGACAAGTTTTACCGCCTCAGCCCCAAAAGAGCTGTAGACTTCATCGTGAAAAAGATGGGTGGGATGGGTCATTGAAGCAAAAAGCCCTATATTCCCATCATGAGCAACCCCTACTTCAACCCCTCCAAAAGAAAGTTCATCAAATCATCAATAATCGGAGGAATTTCTCTTATTTCAATTCCTTCCCTGATTGGTTGCAAAACGGATCCTTTGAGCTATGAACTTGATCTCCATGTACCAACGAAATATTTCGACGGAACACGGTGCTGGTGTCACCCCAGGGCAGGTATCGTGCCAAATGTAGGAAAAGGAGATCTTCCACGTGTGGTTATGACCATGAACAACCTGGATCTGGCGGGTAGTGATGTTTTCTATGGTGTTTTCGGTCTCCAGACAGATGATCTTGGCAGCTCCTGGACAGAGGCGCAGGAACAAAAAACGCTTGCTCCCAGATATGAAACGATTGACGGTGTTGAACGACCCGTAGCGGTCAGTGATTTCTGGCCTCGATGGCACACTAAAACAAAAACTTTATTGGGTACTGGGCATACGGTAGCCTACACCACTGACTGGAAAGTCAGAAGTCCAAGACCAAGACATACCTCCTACTCGACTTATGACCCTGACAGCAGCAATTGGTCAGACTGGAAGAAACTCGAGATGCCTGGAGATACATTTAAAGATGCCGGAGCAGGATGTGTACAGCGTTATGATCAGGAGGATGGGAGCATTCTATTACCCATCTATTTCAGACCACCAGGGAAAAATTCCAGAGTTACTGTCAGTAAATGCGCTTTTGATGGAAGTGAGCTGAAGTTTCTCGATCATGGCTCTGTCCTTGAACTCAACAACGATACCAGGGGTCTTGGTGAACCATCCATTACAAAATTTGCTGATCGCTATTTTATGACCATCCGAAATGATGAGAAAGGCTTTGTCGCTCAAAGTGCGGATGGACAGACTTTTGACGGATACAAGCCCTGGACCTTCGACGATGGCACCGAGCTGGGCAGTTACAACACTCAGCAGCATTGGGTTACCCATTCAGAAGCGCTGTTTCTCGTATACACGCGGCGAGGAGCCAATAATGATCATGTTTTTCGCCATCGGGCTCCTCTATTTATGGCCCAGGTGGACCCTGAAAAACTATGCGTGATCCGGGAAACAGAACAAGTCCTGGTTCCGGAGCGCGGTGCACGCCTAGGAAATTTTGGCGTGACTAATGTAAGTCCAACAGAAACCTGGGTTACCGTGGCGGAATGGATGCAGCCCCACGGAGTGGAAAAATACGGTAGTGATGGCAGCGTGTTTGTTTCCAGGATTCAATGGAACAAACCTAACAGACTTTTTGGGTGACAAAATAGATGATCCAAATGGATCATCTATCATATGGCTAAATATCCGTACTAAGTATTCCCCTATCCATTCATCCTCATCCGGGGGGGTGTAACTGTGTTCATCATACAACTCAAGGGACTATGTAATATTACATACTCCATTTATCCTCATCTTCATTTCTAGCTGCATCGTCCCTTGCAGGAGACGATGCAGGAAAATTTGTGCCCACCGAAACAGATAACAGCAACAATATTGAGTTACTCATCTTACTCTTGGTTGAGTGGGATGGCCAATGGACGCATGGGTGAGCCGGACGCTCCCCTTAGCTTCAATGAAGCAGCGATAAATGCAAACTCATACACCTTCGCTGATGAAAGCTCCTCCAGGTACATTTGCTCAATAAACATCACGCCTTTCTCCGCCAACAGGTAGGTATGTACGGGCACCCAATTGTCTTCACGCTCAGGAGGAAAGGCTTCGAAGCTCAGGTTATCAGCCCCTAAAAGCATGATCTCCTGCTCCTCCACCATCCATTTTACGGCATCCAGACTGATACCCGGATAGTTGTCAAGATAATGACCTGCATCTTCATAGAATTTTGCCTGGCCGGTTCTGATCAATACCACATCTCCTTTTTGCAGACTTACATTCTGTTTCTTCAGGGTCTCCTGAATATCCTCAGCGGTAATGCGATAATTGGCAGACAGAGTGCCCAGTGCGGCCTGCACATCTACGAGGACCCCCCTGGCGATAATTGGTGGGATGGTTTCAGCACCCGTCTTCTTCCAACCTTTATCCCCCAGATGCTCCTTTGGAGTGTATCCATTCCAGATTTTCCCATCCAACCCAAAATGATTGAGCGCATCGATGTGAGTGCCCATATGGGTATACATGGAGATGGCATCTCCCGTATAGCTTACTTTTTCGTTCATCTCCCTCCCCAGACCATTCGGATTATCTACGATAGTGCCATGAGGAGTGTGGGTAAGCCAATACTGATACCCGGGATCTCCAAGAGCATGAAAACTGGGCATCCCCACGAAATAGTCTACACTGAGGTCAAAAACTTTTCCGGAAGAGATTCCAGACAATACCTGAAGCTGTGTCGCCTCGGTCATCATGTTTAGGGTTCCGATCTCATCCTCGGCTCCCCAGGGACTTTTTCCTACTGCTTCCTTTTGCTGCGCTTCGACAGATGAGACGATAAGCAGCACATTTAAAATGAATAATGTTCGATTCATGACTGTAACTTTTTATTGCAAAGCTTCAAGTCATGGCGACCGATTTCCTTAAGGTATCTTAAGAACGATCTTTTTCACTCATTTTTTTTCGTAGTGCACTCAGGTGCTCAGGCGTCACCCCCAGATATGAAGCGATCATGTATTGAGGAATCTGTTGCTCCATCTCTCGATAACGATTGATAAATTCCAGGTATCTATTTTCTGCCGGTTGGCTCATATTGTGGATGGTTCGCTCCTGTAGTGCCACGTACCCATTCTGGGTTTTGATTCTAAAAAACCGATCCATCATGGGTACTTCATCATATAGCTTATTGAGTCGGTCACGGTGAATCTGCAGAACTGTACTTTTTGTGATAGCCTGAACGAAAAAAGTACTGGGCTTCTCCGTCAGGTATGCATACAGGTCATTGACCCACCATCCGGAGATACCAAACTGAAGAATATGCTCATTTCCCTGCTCATCTATAGAAAAGGCTTTCAGACAACCTGCCGAGATAAAACGCATATGGTTAGAAGGATCACCCTTTTTCAACAAATACGCTTTCCGCTCGAGCTGAACCGGGTTGAATGATTTTTTAATTAATTCTTCCTCAGAGGCAGTAATGGGGACGAGCTCCCTGATATGATCCAACAGTACTTGATATGACATCCTCGCAATCGATGTGTTGATGGTCTTTCAAATATACTTTTTTACCAAAATATTCAGGTATTGAGACCATCAGGGAACTTAAGCGAACAATTTGAAGCTTGATTCTGAAGGTTAATCTATTTTTATTTGTCTCACACATGCGATATCTTCTCAAAATGAAAAAAAACATCTACTTCCTTTTATTGATCCTTTTATTCATGGCATGTGAAGACACGGGGGAAGTGAGTTCGGTAAATCCTGTCAACTGGGAGACCAGGACCTTAAAGGATGTCAAAGCAGATTCCCTTAAATTCGGATCCAGCTATCTTTCGGTTTATTCCCATATTTATAGCGAGACAGAGCATAAGACCCATCCGTTAACAGGGACTGTAAGTATTCGGAATGCAAACAGGGCGGACAGTATTTACATCATGAAAGCTGAATATTTCGATACATCAGGCGAACTGATCAGAACCTATTTCGATAAGCCCATTTTCCTCAAGCCAATGGAAACTGTGGAGATCGTTATTGATCAGGAAGATAAAAGTGGTGGATCAGGAGCGAATTTTATTTTTGACTGGTTGGTAAAACCAGGGGTCCATAAACCAATCTTTGAGTGTGTCATGATTTCAACCTATGGTCAACAGGGTCTTTCTTTCATGACCCATGGGTATGAGCTCGAAAAGTAAGGTCATCAAGCTGTGCTGAGAAGCATGTATTCAATGTGACAACAGAAAATGCCATATACTTCCATAATCGTAATGACTGGAGGCAATGGCTCGTCGATAATTTTCAGAATCAGGATGAAATCTGGCTTATCTACCCTAAGAAGCATACCGAAAAGCAGCGTATTCCTTATAATGACGCTGTAGAAGAGGCTCTGTGTTTCGGGTGGATTGACAGCATCGTCAAATCTTATGACCAGGATCACACCATGCAGCGTTTCTCACCCCGAAATCCCAGGAGCAGCTATTCTCAGGCAAATAAAGAACGTTTGAGATGGCTCATGGATAATCAATTGATCCATGATAGCCTTATTGAACATGTTAGGGAGGTAATAGCCGAAGATTTCAAGTATTCTCCGGATATCATCAATGAAATTAAAAGAGACGGGATTACCTGGACCAATTATCTGGCAATGTCAGAAACATACAAAAGGATTAGGATAGCTTACATAGAAAGTGCGAGAAAGCGTCCCGAAGAATTTAAGAAAAGGCTACGGAATTTCATTGACAAAACCCGGTTAAATAAACTTATATCAGGCTTTGGCGGGATAGACAAATATTACTGAACCTTCAGGAAAAGGTAGGCCTGGTTATTCTTCAGCCTCCATCTCTTCTTCCTCCGGCTGTTTCTTTTTTAGCACATTTAAAATAAACAAGGCAACAGCAACGCCAGTCAACACGAAAAATAAGAATTTAAAAAAGCTTTTCATCGCATCAATATCATTTATCAAATTTCATTCTTTCTAGGGTCATTATATCATCGATTTGATAATTTTTTTTAGAACCTGATGCAACTTACGGATACACTTCTGCATCTTCCCTATGAATATCGACAGATACATGTTGCGGATCAATAAATCAAATACCGAACAGACTTTAATCGAAGGTTGCCGGAAAGGGCGACCAGATGCGCAACGTGAGCTGTATGAGCGATTTGCACCAAGGATGATGGGTGTTTGCATGCGATACATACATGATCGGGAGGAAGCAGAACATGTCATGATTGGCGGCATGGTGAAAGTGTATGAAAAGCTTGACCAGTTTACCGAAGAAGGAAGTTTTGAGGGTTGGATCAGACGCATTATGGTCAACGAAAGCCTGATGTATATCAGAAAGAATAAAAACATGTCGCTGGAAGTGGAAATAGAGGCGGTAGATCATGAGCCTAATTATCATGTACTGGAGCAAACACTGGAAGCCAACGACCTATTACAGCTTGTTGGAGAGCTCCCGGTCGGTTACCGCACAGTCTTCAACCTGTATGCCATAGAAGGCTTTAATCATAAAGAGATCGCCGCCATGCTTGAGATCAATGAGAACACATCAAAGTCACAATTGAGCAGGGCAAGAAAGTATTTACAAAGCAGATTAGAGGTTTTACACAAAACCGCAATAGAGAAAGGAGAAAGCAATGGATCATAAAAACAAAACGGACCAATTCTTCAGGGAGAAGCTCGATCAGGTTGAGTTTCAACCCTCAAACCAGGCCTGGAAAATGGTGCAGGGAAGCATTGCCTCGAAAAAGGCCATTCCCTGGGCTGCTTATACAAAAGTTGCTGCCAGCCTGGCACTTCTGCTTACCCTTGGGTACCTCTTTTACCCCAGACACACCGAGCAGGTACTTACCATCGATGAGGTGACCTCCCCTGCTCCAATGGAGATGACTATGATTGAGGTGGAAGCAAACAATCAAAAAGTATCAATCACACAAAAGCCATTGACGCAAGAGCCAAAAACTGCAAGACATACGATCCCGGAGATAACCAATGAATCGATCCCTCCACAAAGGACGATCATAGAGTTGGCCAGTATTGATGAAATCAATATCTCCAAAGAAGTAATTGCTGAAGAGCCCAGCATGGATCAGGCTCAAGAAAAACCTGCTGTAACGATTACTTATTACACTGCAAGAAGTGTGACGGAACCCGTACAAGCAGAAGACTCAAGCAAAGTCAACTTATTTGACAAAGTAAAATTCTTTGCAAAAAATGTATCTGCAGTAGACCTGCTATCTGATATCCGGACAGCTAAGGAAGAATTGATCGAAAATGGCTTTAAAAGAAACTAATAACTCAAAAAAAAGGACAAACTAATAGGACAATGAAAAATCTAACAATACTCATCATGCAGCTGCTCCTCATACCCGGAGTAGCGATGGCCTCAGGCACTCCGTCGGACACGGTGGTCATAGAGCTTACAAGCAAAAGCAAAATCATTATCCAGACAGATGGCAGGGACGAGCTTATCGAACTGGAAAATTATGACATAAACAAGATGATCAAGGACCTCAATTCGGCTCTTGGATCTAAAAAGGTGGAGATCTATGAGATGAAAGATTCTACTGGTCATAAATACCTCAAAGACACCACGATTGTAATTGGTGAAAAGGAAGCAAAGACAAGCATTAAAATTGGGAATATGGAATTACTCATTGATGCTGACGATTGGGATCAACTGGAAGATGAGTTTGATAATGAAGACATTGAGACCAGGAAATTTTCTTTTGAAGAAGAAAGTATCGAACGCACCAAAAACTCCTTCAATATCGATGTGGGATTGACCAACTGGATGGAGAATGGATCTTTTCCGGATGCCAGTGGGCAAAACTACACAGTGAAACCCTGGGCAAGCTGGTTCATCGGACTCAACAGCGTAAATAAGACCTGGCTGGGAGGACCAATGTTTATTGAATGGGGTGGCGGGATCAACTGGCTCAACTGGAAGATGCAGGACACGGATATACTTGTCTCCAAAGACAGTGCTAATGTCACTTTCGAGCCCGTAGACCAGTCGCTGAATACCATTAAAAGTAAGTTGTCTGCCACCTATATCAACGTGAATCTGGTGCCCCTTATCGATTTTTCACAGGGACGCAGGAAAGTCAGAAATATCGAGAGAGGCAGTGTGACTTTCAGAAAATATGATAAACAGGGTATTCGATTTGGTGTGGGTGGTTATGTAGGATACCGAATAGGCAATCACTCCAAGTTTGTCTACAAAGACGAAGGAGGAAAAGAGAAGGATAAAGAATTCGGTAATTTCTACCTGGAAAACTTCCGGTATGGGATCAGGGTTCAACTGGGATACAAGGGAC
>JAHCMM010000101.1 GCA_019192515.1 Cyclobacteriaceae bacterium SS2 | reverse complement strand
AATTGGACGGCGCTTGATGAGGCATACAATTATGCAAAGGATAACGACATCATCTTTAAACTTCATGTGCTCTTCTGGGGAAACCAACAGCCTGCATGGATCGAAAGTCTGGGGCAGGATGAGCAACTTGAGGAAATTATTGAGTGGCTTGATACTCTGGCAAGTCGGTATCCTGATATGGAATATATTGAAGTGGTGAATGAGCCTATTCACGATCCCCCTCATGGTGCAGGCAATGGAAACTATCGAAATGCTTTGGGAGGGCAAGGTACTACCGGATATGACTGGATCATCAAAGCTTTTCAGCTGGCCAAAGTGCGTTTTCCCGGAGCTAAACTGATGATCAACGAATATAATATTGTCAACAATCCGCAAAAGGCAGCGCAATATAAATCCATTGTCGAATTACTCCAGGCAGAAAATCTGATAGACGCAATTGGTGTCCAGGCACATGCTTTTTCTTTGACTGGGTCTGAGGAAGTATTCAAGTCATCATTGAATATACTGGCTGAGACAGGACTCCCTATCATGGTTACAGAGCTTGATATCGATGGGCCTACTGATCAGACCCAGTTAGAAGAATACCAAAGAATTTTTCCTGTATTCTGGAATCACCCTGCGGTAGAGGGGATTACACTTTGGGGATTCAGACCTGGCCTTTGGCGAGATGAGCAAAAAGCTTACATCATCAATGCAAACAATGAACCAAGGCCAGCAATGACCTGGCTGCGGGAATATGTAGAGAGCGGAAGGGATGTTTATGAAATTTTAGGTCTACTTCCTGAAAGCTCCTTCATGAATATTTATCCCAATCCGACGCTAGACAGAAGATTTACAATTAATACTGAAAAGACCATCGTGAGTGTTACGGTATCAGATATGAATGGTAAGGCTATTTTAAAGCTTGATGATATTCACCAAAACCGTGTTGAGTTGAATCTTCCGTCCGGACAAAATATCTATGTAGTAAGCGTCCGGATGATAAACGGAAATGTATACTCGGAGAAAATTATTATTTCCGAATGATATCAAGTAGACTGATTGGCAAAAAAGACGATGATGAAATACTGAAGGTCATTCCTCCAATAATGATTATATTTAGATAACCTATTGATGATGAAACAAAATATACCGTTTTGATCAGAACCCTCATCACCCTTTGTCTGATCTGCATTTCTTGCTGCAGCATCGCACAATTATCTCAGATAAGATTTGAGCACCTTGATATGCGTGACGGATTGTCGCACAACAGGGTAAACTCCATATACAAAGATCAATTGGGGTTTATCTGGTTTGGGACGAGTGCAGGCCTTAACAGGTATGACGGCCACAATATCAAAGTGATTCCCGTAGATGATAAAGATCCGCTGTCTCCTTCGGATCCGAATTTCGTTTGGATCAAGGAAGGGCCAGGGCAATACCTGTGGTTGAAAACCGGCTACGGAGTTTTTGCCTATGACATTTTCAAAGAGAGGTATGTAGATATCAGACAGTTGCTGGGTGAATTGCAGATCAATACCTACAACCTATCAGATATTGTCAAGGATCATCAAGGCAATTATTGGTTTGTTATCAGCGAGGTAGGGATAAAAAAGTATATTACGAATACGGAGACAGTTCATCATTATGGTGGAGCTTACAGGGATGTTACCCTGGTGAAACAAGATCACAATGGTAATATGGCCCTGATCCATTTGGATGGAGAGATTGAGTTGGTCAGTGTGGATGACCCTCGCCAGACCAGCTTTTTGCATTACCCGGAGCATATTCAAACTATTAGAGAGTTTTCGGTTTATATCGATTCTGATGGTGATTACTGGTTTTTTAGTACAGGTGATTCTTTTGGTGTTTGCTGCTATGACCCTGATACCAATACTTGTAAGCATTTTGATAAGAAAGAACTCGGATCCAGTGTGGTGAGTGGAGTCATCCAGGACAAATCAGGGCGTGTCATTGTAGGTGTGGACCATGGCGGGGTAAACATGATTTCTAAGTCCGATTGGAGTATTCAGAGTTTTCGAAACAGCCCTACGGATCCCAAGTCTTTAAGCCACAATAGCATCATCTCCATGTACTATGACAGGTCAGGGCTGATTTGGTTGGGTACCAACAAAGGGGGTGTCAATTATTTTACACCCAAGTCTGCCTCCTTCAAGTTTTACAAGCAGACCAACAACCCCACGCCCAATGCCAATGATATGTGGCCCCTCACTGAGGATAGTAAGGGGAACTTATGGATAGGTACTGATGGTGGTGGACTGGTTTATTTCAACCTCAAAACTGGTCAGTTTACAAATTACACTCACAAAATAGATGATCCAAATAGCATTAGCAGTAATATCATAGTCAGCATGTCAAGGGCAGCAGATGGAGGAATGTGGTTTGGTACTTACATGGCTGGATTGAATTATTTTGATGGCAAGAGGTTCAGGCATTATTTTATGGATGAAGATGATCCCAATGCGATCAGTGACAACAGCATCTGGAAGTTATATCTTGATAGCCAAAAGAATCTGTGGGTTGGAACACTCAAGAATGGGATTGATGTATTCGATGCCGAATTCAAAAAGATCAAGCATTTTGGCCTTGATAATCAAACCATCAATTCGAGTTACATTACCTCATTTTGTGAAGATAAAGATGGGAAAATCTGGGTTGGAACTGGATATGGTATCGAGGTCTATGATCCGAAAACCGAGCGATTTACGCATTATCTAAAAGAAGAAGGCAATCCACAAACCTTGAGTAATAACAGCATTATTGATATCTACTGTGATAGAGAGAATAACATGTGGATCAGTACCATGTATGGTCTCAATTTTTATGACCGGTCGACAGGGAATTTTACCTCATATACCAAAAAAGATGGTCTTCCTGAAAACATCATAGCTGCTGCTTTGCAGGATGCATCAGGCAATATGTGGTTTAGCACATATAAGGGCATTTCTAAGCTGGAGTTCAAAAATGATGTCGCAGTCTTTCATAATTTTGATATTTCTGACGGACTTCAGGGAGATATGTTTAATGGCCGTTCGGCGATCCATTTGTCCAATGGAGATCTTGCATTCGGAGGGAAAAATGGGCTTAATATTTTTAATCCTGAGGATATCCATGTCGCAGATTCAGAAAATAAGCTGGTATTCCTGGATTTTTATATTTCAAATCATCAAATCAGCCCTGGTGCTACTTACAATGGAAGAACCTGGTTTGAGGATGGTATCAACAATGTTGACAAGATCACGCTAAAACCTTTTGAAAATAGCTTCACCATTGAATTTACCTCTTTGAATTTCTATCAGCAGGAAAACCTGGTGTACAAATACCGGTTGGTAGGGTTTGATGAAGAATGGGTGGTCAGGCCCAACATACATAGAGCGAATTACACCAACCTTGATCCGGGTAATTACCGTTTTGAGGTGATGGTCACCGATCAAAGTAACAACTGGGTTGACGAGGCCATCATGATGGATATTCAAGTGTTGACGCCATTGTGGAAGACCCCTTTGGCTTATTCTATCTATGGGGTGTTGATTTTGGCGGGCTTACTTCTGACCCGAAGGTCAATCATTCAGAAAGAACGTTTTAGAGCAAAGGTGGCACAGGAACAATTGGAGGCCCAACGTTTGCACGAAATAGACCTCATGAAGATCAAGTTCTTCACCAATATCAGTCATGAATTCAGAACTCCACTCACTTTGATCATGACTCCCATTGAGAGATTGCTCATGAGTAATAAGTATCCTGATGAGAGCAACAACTTTCAATTGATCTATCGCAATGCTAAAAGACTACTTACGCTGGTAAACCAACTGTTGGATTTTAGAAAGATGGAAGCTAATCAACACAGGATGTCATTGTCTACGGGTGATATTGTAGCTTTTATCAGAAGTACAGTGGAATCCTTTTCGGATCTTTCAAATGACCGGATGATCAGACTGGAATTTCAAACAGCGCTGAAAGAATTCCTGACGTTGTTTGATCGGGATAAAATGGAGAAAATCATGTTTAATCTGCTGTCAAATGCTTTTAAGTTCACCCATACGGGCGGTAAAGTGACAGTACGATTGGAGGATGCAGGTCAGGCTGATGGAAAGCATCTGATCCAAATCAGCGTGATTGATACGGGCATTGGTATTGCCGAAGACCGTCACCAACAGGTATTCAATCGCTTTTTCCAGGTGGAAAATGATCAGAAACTTAATGTAAATAAAGGAACAGGTATTGGCCTTTCTATTACCAAAGAGTTTGTGGAGATGCATGAAGGTGAGATCTGGGTAGAGAGCAAGCCAGAGCATGGCAGCTCATTTATATTCAAATTACCCATGAAAAAGTTAGCGGGGCAACATGAATCGTTTGGAGATTTTGATGGAGTAGAAGAGGATTTCAAATCCGGATTGCCCAGTAAGCCTTCCAGGGATACTATTTTGCTTGTAGACGACAATGATGATTTCAGATTTTACCTGAGAGACAACCTCAAAGATCACTTCAATATCAGGGAAGCTTCTAATGGCAAGCAAGGATGGAAGAAAATGCTGCAGGAGGTGCCGGATCTGGTTGTTACCGATATCATGATGCCGGAAATCAATGGAATAGACCTGTGTCGGAAAATCAAGAAAGATCCCAGAAGTGCCCATGTGCCTGTGATCCTCCTGACAGCTAATTATTCCGATAGTCAGAAACTGGAAGGATTTGAATCGGGAGCCATAGAATACATTACCAAGCCATTCAACTTTGAGATTCTTGTCAGGGCGATAAATTCAGCTATTCAACTGCAGAAAATGATCCATTCGTCAGAAAACAGGGTGGAGGTAAAACCGGGTGATGTGGAGATCATCCCACAAGACGAATTGTTTATCAAGAAGGCCATTGAAGTGGTGGAGAGAAACCTGTCTAATCCCGATCTTTCTGTTCAGGAGCTTAGCCGTGAACTGGCTGTGAGCAGGGGACAGCTTTACAAGAAAACCCTTGAGATAACAGGAATGACTCCCATCGAATTTATCCGTTCTATCAGAATTCAACGGGCAGCTGCGCTACTTGAGAAGAGTCAGTTGAATGTAGCTGAGGTTGCCTACAAAGTGGGCTTCAACAGTCCCAAGAATTTTACTAAGTACTTTAAGAAAGCCTATAAGGTAATCCCATCCAGATATGTGGCTTCAGAGCATAATGAAGTCCGTTCTTAAGTGATCTTTATTCTCCAGACGACCTTATCACCTGTTAATTTCTGAATTTTGAGATATTGATATTTTTAATTGATTTAATTGAAAATATTATTTTCAAAAAGCCCCTCATCTCATTTGTTCAATTTTCAGTGCTTGTTTGTCTTCAAATAGTCTAATTCAATCAGCTTAATCCAATCAAAAAAGGCTTTAATTCTTCTAAAAAGCCATGATTAACATTTTGATACCCTTTTATGATCAAATGAGACCTATAGGTTATCCAGCACCTTTCTATCATTAAGCCATGATTAAGTCCGTAGGGATTTAGTGAATAACAAACCTAGAATTATGAGAAAAACTTCTACTAACAAATCTGGCTTTTCGTTGCATAGCAGACGATTGACCATTTTACTTGCTCTTCTCCTAGTGGTTGTATTCAATATACAGGCACAAGAGAAAGTGGTTACCGGTGTTGTGAAATCCGGAGAAGACAGTGAGCTTCTTCCCGGGGTTACAGTACTGGAGAAAGGTACTACCAATGGTACCATTACTGACCTTGACGGTAAATTCCAGCTAAGAGTTGGAGAGGATGCCGTTCTATCAATTTCTTTTGTAGGATTCAGAACACAGGAAATTGTGGTGGGAAATCAATCCTCGATCAATGTGGTGCTTGATATTGACGTATCCACACTTGAAGAGGTTGTGGTCGTGGGTTACGGAACCATGCGGAAGATGGACATGACCAGTGCTCACACCTCCATAGGAGCAAAAGAGATCAGTCAGACGGTCAATACCACCCTGGAACAGGCCATTCAGGGACGTTCGCCCGGAGTATACATTACTCAGAATACCGGTGCACCTGGCGGAGGCCTTTCCGTGAATATCCGGGGAGTAAACTCTATAAACGGGACTAACGAACCTTTGTACGTAGTGGATGGCGTCCAGATCCAGGGAGAAGCCTCTCCTGACGGAACCAATCCCCTGGCAAATCTTAACCCCTCTGATATTGAAAGTATAGAGATCCTAAAAGGACCTTCCGCAACAGCTATTTATGGATCCCGGGCGACAAATGGTGTTGTAATGATCACAACAAAAAGAGGAGCTTCAGGAGAGATGCAGATTTCTTATGGATATCAGTATAGTTTACAAACCGCCCCGCAGTCTTTGGAGGTGATGAATATGCGCCAATATGCTCAAATGGAAAATGAGTATAAAGAGCGAGCAGGTGGTACTGTACGAGAGGAGTTTCTCGATCCATCTATCCTGGGTGAGGGCACTAACTGGCAGGATGAGTTATTCAGCTCGGCACCCTGGCAAAAACACCAGGTGAGTTTGAGTGGTGGCGGAGACAAAACCAGATACTACATCTCAGGTGAATACCTGGATCAGGAAGGAGTAGCGCTAGGTAGTGGGTTCGACAGGTACTCGATGCGCTTAAACCTGGATAGCAAGCCGCGAGAATGGCTCAGCCTCTCAGGAAATTTCAACTTTGCTCAAACCGATGAGCGAATCAGTACTACACAGTCCAATGTGATTACCACAGCAATACAGTTAGCACCACATATCCCGGTGAGAAATATTGACGGAAGTTATGGTGGAGGTACAGTAACACAGGAAAACAGTTCTGAACAATTTTCACCACCCAACCCAATTGGTATTGCCAGCATTACCATCAATGATGAAACAAGAAGACAGTTTCTTGGAGGATTTACCGTATCAATGGACATCATCGAAGGGCTGGTATTTCGCTCATCTTTAAATGGAAACTTCGGATTTTCTAACTCTACCTATTTTCTGCCTACCTATAAATTTGGGTACCAGGAAAACGTAGAAGCGATCCTGAATAATAATCACAACCTCAATACCTATTGGAACTGGAACCAGACCATCCAATATACTAAGGTCTTTGGTGGTAACGACGCAAGGCACACCCTCACCGCAATGGCTACACATGAGGCACAGGAGTCTACATGGAAGAATCTGTTTGCCGAGCGTCGTGGATTTCAGACCAACGATGTGATAGACCTCAATGCCGGTGATGAATCTCTTGACGATACCGGTGGAGGCCAGGGTGACTGGGCCATGGAATCTTATCTGGGACGTATCAATTACAACTTTGCAGATCGATACATTGTTCAGGCAAACATCCGTGCGGATGGGTCAGTGAACTTCGGGTCTCAGAATAAATGGGGAGTCTTTCCATCCGTTTCAGGAGCCTGGCGAGTTTCTGCTGAACCTTTTTTCAACGTGCCTTTTTTTAGTGATCTGAAACTTAGGTATGAGACTGGATTGACAGGAAGCCAGGGTAGTGGCGGTGCGATTTATGGAACACTTGCAGCGAGTCCTTCTGAATGGGGTACAAGCTTCAGGCCCAACAGGTATCCAAATCCAAATTATGGTTGGGAAGAAACACTCACCAATAACTTTGGATTAAACATTGGCCTTTTAAATGACAGGGTGCAGATAGAAGCTGATTACTACATCAAGAGCACTGATAACCTGATCCTGGTCAATCAATTGCCCTGGTATATGGGCACCCAGGGACAGGGAAATATCCAGGCACCTACCGTCAATATCGGATCCCTTGAAAATAGAGGGTGGGAGTTTACTCTTAGCACTGTGAATATAGCTAAGGGTTCATTTCAATGGACTACAGCGCTCAATATATCGCATTTCAAAGCTGAGCTTACCAGTCTGACTGCTGCCAGCAGCCACCTGGATAAAATCAATTGGTGGATGAACGACTGGACACAAAGATCTGTGGTTGGTGAGTCTCCCTGGTTGTTTTATGGTTATATCGAGGAAGGAATATTCCAGAGCATAGAAGAGCTCGAAAACAGTGCTCTGCCAGCGGATAACAATGGCAATGAATATCCTATTGCAGAAAACAGTATATGGGTTGGGGATGTAAAGTATCGAGATGTAAACGGTGATGGAGTCATTACTGGCGAGGATCAAACCTTCATTGGTAATCCATGGCCAAAGCTCTTCGCTGGGTTCACCAATAACTTCTCCTATAAAGGCATAACACTTAATGTATTAATCACAGGTACCTATGGAAACGAAGTCTACAACTACCTGAGAAATCAGAATACAAACCCAAATAACATCAACCTGGGTCGCAATCTGTTTATTGATGCTTTTGACTATGCAAAGGTTGAATACCCTGTGGACGATGTGGCTGAGCAGCAACCTTTCCTTTCAAATCCTGATACGAAAGTTGCGCGGATCTCCGGAGGGAATAACAATAACAACTTTGAGCGACATACGGACAAATATGTGGAAGACGGGTCTTATATCAGGCTAAAGAATATCACACTTAGCTATGCTTTACCTGCTAACATCATCCAGACACTCAGATATATCCGGGGTGCCAGGGTGGGCTTCAGCGCACAAAACGTGTATACGCTGACAAATTACTCAGGCTATGACCCTGAGGTAGGTTCATATGTTGGACCAAATGCAAGTGTTAGCAATGCTGCCATCGGGGTCGATTACGGAAGATACCCGATTACGCCTATCTATTCTATCAACGTGGGTATTGATTTCTAAAATTTAAGCGACTAAGAAAATGAAAAATAAATATTCAATATTCGGATTACTGGCCGTTGTGCTATACCTGGTAGGATGCCAGGAAGATTTTCTTGAACGACCACCCAAGGATACATTGGTAGATGCCAATTTCTATAAAACCGATGATCAGGTACTTGCGGGCACGGCTGCCCTATACAGTGTGGTTTGGAAAGATTATTCTGACAAATCGCTTATTAACCTGGGAGACTTCAGAGGAGGGACTGTATATCGGGCCTGGAACGACAGAGACAATGTGTTGTTCAACACCACCGCAGTCTCACCCAGGAACGGGGAAGCCTACAGATCTTTTTTCAATGTGGTAGGGCAAGCCAATGTGGCTATCTCAAACATCAATGAATATGCTGGTTCCGCAGTTAGTGATGAAATCAGACAACATGCTATTGGTGAGGCCAGGTTTATGCGTGCCACTGCTTATACCTATCTGGTCATGAATTATGGTGCTGTCCCAATCATTGAAGACAACATTGCGCTACTGGCAGATTCCAGCAAGACAAGGAATACAGTTGAAAGTGTTTGGGAGTTTATCACCAGAGATTTTCTGTTCGCAGCGGAAAACCTTATGGAGGTGGCACCCGAAGAAGGCAGGGTTACCAGGTGGTCGGCCGAAGGGATGTTGGCCCGAACTTATCTTACCCGGGCAGGGGTAGGATCTACCGATGGATCCAAAAATCAGCAATACCTCGATCTGGCTAAACAATACGCGGAAAGTGTAATTCAGAATAGTGGTCATTCATTATTAAATGACTATGCTGACTTGTTTTTGTTTCCGTACGACAACAACGAAGAATCACTCTTTGAGCTTCAATGGGTATACACCACTGACTACAGCGCAGCCAATACCATGGTTTCACAGATCACATTTAGCAATGACATTGCCAATGGTGATGGCTGGGGTGGTGATATCGGAGCTTCCTATTGGATGCTGAGCCTGTATGATGGACTGATACAAACTGATGGCTCACCAGGATTCACTCTGGATAAACGACTGAAAGCCAGCTTTATGTTGCCAGGGTTTCATTATCCGGAGATCACTCAGACTGTCCGAGACGATGAAGGAAATGCTTCAGAGCAGGAACTGATATTTCCTGCACCCGCTACTGATGCATGGGTAAGCTTTGCTAGTCCTAAAAAATATGTAGTGGGTAAGGCAAAAGATCTTCAAAAGAATGGAGGCAATGCTACTGCTCAGCGATATCCAAACAATACTTATATGCTAAGATTGGCTGAGATCTACCTGATCTATGCTGAAGCAGAGCTTGGAAACAATGCGACCACAACAGATGCTCAAGCGCTTGCTTATTTCAATGAGGTTCATATGAGAGCAGGTCTGCCAGAATTCATAGACCCACTTACCTGGGACATCATCTATGAGGAAAGATGCAAAGAGTTTGCAATGGAAGGTATGTCCTGGTACGATTTGGTGAGGCTACACTATTTCAACCCTCAGAAAGCTTATAACATCGTCAATACTCAGGACAGGGGGTTTTATGTGGTTGAACCCAATCAGATGCCGGATGCTACTGCCTGGACAGTAGAGAAGAATCTTGATGCAACTGAGGAACGGTTTGCAACGGCAAATTCCGGGAATTTTTTGCTTCCCATTCCTGCTGCTGAAGCAAGTCAGGCACCCAACCTTTTAAAACCAGCGGTACCCTATGAGTTTGGTGAATAACCCGATAAATGATTAAGGAAATGAAAATATTAAATAGAATATCACAAGGCTTCCTGCTGGCATTAATTACAGCGGTAGCATTCACATCATGTATGGATGAGGGTGATGGAATGAGTGGAGGTGAGCCTAGCATCAGCTACATTAGGATCACCGACCCTGAATCATCGGATTCTTTGTTGATTGCAGCTGGTCAGGGGAGCATGATTGCCATCATAGGTGAAAACCTGCAGCAGGTAAGACAAATATGGTTTAATGACCGGCAGGCACAGCTTTCACCAAATTTAATCACATCCACTTCTGTAATTACCAGAGTCCCTTCATTGATTCCCGTCATGATCACTAACCAGATGAAGTTGGTTTTTCAGGATCGGGATACACTCTTCTATGACTTTAGGGTGGCGATTGGCGAACCCAATATCACGAGTATGGTGAGTGAATATGTCAATGCCGGCGACATTGCCAGAATAAGAGGACAGTATTTCTATGAGCCACTTACGGTTACATTCCCGGGAGGAGTGGAAGGCAATGTGGTAAATGTAGAGGATGAGATGATTGAAGTAATTGTGCCAGAGGGAGCTCAGCCCGGACCTGTTACTGTAACCAATAATTTCGGAGAATCGGAATCTGATTTCTGGTTTCGGGACAACCGGAACATAATTGGTGGTTTCGAAGGCACCGAGGACGAGGATTTTTCAGGTTGGTGGCATGGTAAGGATTTCATTGTTTCGTCAGATCCTAATATACCTGCAATCAATAACCAATTCATCCGGATCAATCGGGAACTGGCTGAATGGGGATGGTTTGAAATGTGGGTTGGTAATGGAGGAACTATTCTGGAAGAGACAAGCAACATCCCAGCTGATGCCTTTGATAATCCTGACAAATACAGCCTGAAATTTGAGATCAATACCCTTGAATCATTGACAGGAGCCAGGATCCACATGTATATGGGCCCTGACATGCCAAATGAACGAGGCACTAATTATATATGGGAACCAAATATTCACACGGAAGGGCGATGGGAAACTGTGTCCATTCCATGGAATACATTCCTGGCTGCCAGCCCTACTCTGGACTATAATCCAAATGGCTATCAGATAAGCTTCCATTTTAGTGGGCCATTAGCAGTCAATGCACAGTTTGGCCTTGATAATGTAAGAGTAGTGCCTAACTAAAAACCGAAAATGATGATTAGTAAATACTATAAAAATAAAATTGCTCTTCTGCTCATACTGTTTGGAGTAGGAGGGATGATGATCTCCTGTAATGATGATGAAGATAATGCAAGTGATGAAATTGTCTTGCTGAGCTATGGACCATCACCAATCCTGAGGGGAGACGAAATGAAGTTTATCGGGCGAAATCTTGATCAGGTCACTTCGATCGTATTTCCTGATGAAGTGGAGATTACGGATTTCCTTTCAAAGGAGAGTGGTAAGATTGTATTGGTGGTACCAGAAGCCGCTGTTCCCGGTGATATCATCATCAAGACACCACAGGGAGACATAGTTCCTAAAACACCCTTTGATGTTTTAGAACCCATAGAGATTGAAAGTATATCACCGCTTGAACTTCGTCCTGGAGCAACACTGACCATCACCGGAACTTATCTCAACCTGATCAAACAGGTGGAGTTTTCGCTGGGGAAAGTTGTTGCCCAGGATGATTTCGTAAGTCATTCACAAACTGAACTTAAAGTGGTAGTGCCTTCAGATGCTCAAACAGGATCGATCATACTTTCCAATTTAGCAGAAGTCGAAGAGGAGTTGAGAGAACTGGAATCGGAGGAAGAGATCGCCATTATCTTACCTTCCATCACCAGTATGTCTCCGCTTCCGGTGAAGCCGGGTAATAACCTGACCATTACAGGAACTGACCTCGACCTCACAGCCCAGGTGAGCTTTATAGGAGGAGCATCAGTAGCAGATTTCGAAAGTGTATCAGCAACAGAACTGGTGCTGGTTGTTCCGGCCAGCGCAGAGGAAGGGCTCATCAAGGTAGTGGCACCTTCAACTGTTTCGAATGATTCTCCAGCTGAACTGACCATTGTTGCACCTACGATCTCGGATATTTCTCCTTCACCTATTAAAGCGGGTAACACAGTTACCATCACAGGAACAGATCTGGATTTGGTAACATCCGCTTTGTTTGGTGGCGGAGTAGAAGGAACTATCTCAACACAGTCAGTCACACAGATAGAAGTAGTGGTACCGGTGAATGCTTCTGAGGATATTGTAACACTCAATACAGTAGCCAAGACCACTACTTCAACAAATCCTTTAGAGTTGATTGATCCTGTCGTGAATTCCATTAACCCGGCATCGGTAGAAACAAACGCAGATATCACCATTAATGGGGTAGATCTTGATCTCATCTCCAAGGTGATATTTCCGGATGGATCCGAGGGTCAGTTTGTCTCTCAGTCACCAACCGAATTGATGGTTACAGTACCACTTACAGCTACTTCAGGTAAACTTTCATTTCTTACCGTGAATAGCTTTGAGTTTCAGTCTGCCAGTGATCTGGATGTTCAGCCAGCTGACTTGCCAGTGATCTCAACTATCCCATCAATAGTTGCAGTGGGTGATAAGATGGTAATTGAAGGTGAAAAAATGCAGTTTGCCACAGAAGTAATGTTTGCAGGAGGAGTAAGTGCAACGAAATTCGGATTGAAAACAGAAACATTGCTTGAAGTATATGTACCTTCAAATGCACAGGATGGTGCAGTCACACTGAAGACTGATCTGGGTCTCACAACAGAATCTTCCAACGTCAATATTATCAATCCGGCGAGCTATGAGGCACTCATCTATGACGATGCAGTAGTAGGCAACTGGGGAGACTGGGGTTGGGGTGGATCTACTGTGTGGAGTAGCACCGAGCAAAGTTTTATTGGGTCCAGCTCAGCAAAGAAGACTTACGATGGATCATGGGACGCTATCCGCTGGCATCATAACGCCTCCAGCATTGATGTTTCTTCCTACTCCAATTTTGTATTCTTAGTCTATGGTGGTACGGGTAGTGGAGACAAGTTTGTTCAGCTTGTGGTAGACGAGCAGTGGGGTACTCCTTATGCCTTTGATGTGGTTGAAGGTGAATGGACTGAAGTTATTATCCCAATCGCAAATGTGAATGGAGGCTCATCCACTTCTACATGGACTGACATACTGTTCCAGGGTGAAGGGGGAGGCGGAAACTTCGACGTTTTCTTTGATCATATTGGTTTTAAATAATTGCATTAAATCCCCGGGAGCATAAATAGGGTTCCCGGGGGTTTTCAATTTTTCTAATGCTATGAGGGTAATTTGTGTACTCCTTGTGCTTTTATATGCTCATGCGTGTTCATTGGTGCACAGCCAGCAATATTCAGAACCTGATATCAGAATTAATCAGATTGGTTTTCTGACTTCGGGACATAAGCAGGCAGTTGTAGTTTCTCCGACTACAAATGTGTTTGAAATCAAGGATGACTCAAAGGAAGTTGTATACAAGGGATACTTACTCCCGACAAAGTATTGGGATAAATCAGGAGAAGAGGTAGCCATTGCTGATTTTTCAGGATTTAAAAAAGCTGGAAAATATGTTCTGGTGATTGGAGGTACAGAGTCTAAACCATTTAAGATTGATGAAAATCCGTTCCATGGGTTAATAAAATCAGCTTCAAAGTCCTTCTACTTCCATCGAGCCTCTACCGCCCTCGAGGAGGAGTACTCAGGAGTGTTTAAGCGTGCATATGCGCATCCTGATACGGCTGTCATCATACATTCCTCAGGAGCTTCTAACCTCAGACCTTCGGGATATACACTTCCTACACCTTATGGTTGGTATGATGCAGGGGATTATAATAAGTATGTAGTGAATTCAGGTATTTCCACTTATACCCTTCTGATGTCTTATTTGCACAACACCGAACTATTCGACACCCTAAAGCTGAATATTCCTGAGAGCTCCAATACGCTGCCTGATATCCTGGATGAAGCATTGTGGAATATTAGGTGGATGGAGTCCATGCAGGATCCCGATGATGGAGGGGTTTATCATAAGACTACAACAGCCAGCTTTGAAAAATTTGTTGACCCATCGGAGGCAACAGCTCAGCGATATGTGGTTGCAAAAGGTACCGGAGCAACATTGAATTTTGCAGCTGTTATGGCCAAAGCAGGTTCTATTTTTAAAGAAATCGATTCGGAACTTTCATCAAGATTGATTTACAAAGCCGAAAAAGCATGGCATTGGGCAAATGAGCATCCTCAAGTGATTTACCGCAACCCCAGTCAGGTATCACAGGATAGTCCAGCCATCAAAACCGGAGAGTACGGGGACAGAGAGTTTCGGGATGAGTTTCTGTGGGCCAGTGTAGAATTGTATTTGGCCACTGAAGATCAAAATTACCTGAATAGGATAGATCTGAATCAGATAGAATTTAGAGTTCCAAACTGGAACTCTGTAGAAACACTGGGACTCATATCTCTTTCCACAGAAGGTGCTAAAATCCCGGAGTTATTGAGGAAAAGTGCTTCCGATAAGTTAATGAGCTTGTCTGAGAGCCTGATTGAGACATGGAGGGAAGCGCCTTATAAAGTGACGCTGAACGATTTTAGGTGGGGAAGTAATTCTGTAGTGCTCAATCAGGGTATGGTACTTATCAATGCCTATAAAAGTTTTGGTAATACTGAATTCTTTGAAGCCGCTTTGTCAGGACTTGATTACGTGCTTGGACGAAATGCAGTGGGATATTGTTTTGTGACGGGTATGGGACATCGATCTCCAGCTAGTCCTCATCATCGAATCTCTGCCAGCGATGGTATTGATGAACCAATCCCGGGCATGCTGGTAGGAGGTCCCAACCCGCATAATGTGGAGCAGGACTGTGGCAAGGACCGATATGGAGATACCCTTTTTCCAGCCAAATGCTACATCGATGAAGTTTGCAGTTTCTCTACCAACGAAGTTGCCATCAATTGGAATGCTCCTCTGGTTTACATGAGTAGTAGTTTGCAAACCATTTATCAGAAAGAACTTTCAAAAAATTAGCATCACTTTTTGATAAACTTTTTACTAGTGATGTAGCTGCTGCTTAAGATTGTAATCTGGTAAATACCGGTACTCAATCCTGATATGTCTATCTTTTCAATCAAACTTCCCTGAGTTTTGGACAGAACTGATCTTCCATTAAGATCAGTGATCTTAATCGAGACTGGACCAGTTTGCTGTTCTGTTTCATACTTAATATTTAAGAAATTTGCAGTTGGTGAGGGGTAGATCGCAATGATGTCCGAAGACTTTTCAGCCGAAAGGACGGGTTCTGGCAGACCGTTTACAATGTGGAATGTTTGTGTCGTGATAGCACCACATGCATTCTCAAAGGTGGTCATTACAGTACCTGGTTTATCCATGGATATCGTTTGTTGGGATTCATCATTAATACGGCTCACTTCGTCAACA
>JAHCMM010000011.1 GCA_019192515.1 Cyclobacteriaceae bacterium SS2 | reverse complement strand
GTATACAAGTAGTTGCCATCCTCAGGAAAATATTCGTATCCTGATCTCGCGGATCTGTCAATCACCCGGTTGTTCAGCTTATAATTCCACGCAAACCACAAGGCAATGCTCTGACCAGGCTGAAGTGGTTTTGGTAAATCGACCCGCATCATCGTTTTATTGATTGTATAACTAAGATCAACGCCAGAAGCAGATCTTACCCACTGAATATTAAACCCGTCTACATCCGTATCCTGCTTTTTTAGCTTTTGAAAATCAAGCGGAGACATTGCTTTTGGCATAATGCCAGTCTCGGTTGTCCTGGTATCGGAGTCCGCTTTCCGCATATTTTGATCGAGCTGAAACCAGATATAGGACAACTCATGTGGCGACTTATTAAAGTAGGTCACTCCTGCTTCACCATTGATCCGCTGGTTTACATCATCCAGGAAAACCTGGATTTTATAGTCCACTTTTTGTTGCCAATATGCCTGTCCCGGGGTTCCGGAGGCTGTACGATACTGGTTAGGAGTAGGGAGTACAGTTCCCAATTGTTCAAATTTGCCTTCCCATGCTGGTTGGGGGTAGACTTCCAGGGTTGCTGCTAAAAGCAGTCCCATAAAGAAAATCCTCTTCATAACTATCTCAAAATCACTAACTAGCAAAGTTAATGCGGCTGAGTCTATTCTGTTTAAGTATCACCAAATTCCTTTAGCAACCCCCACCGATGTCCATCATGTTTGAGCAAAAAAAAGGATCTGGCTTCCCAGGAAAACGAAATCGGAACCTTTTCCATTGTCTTCCATGCTTCTTTAAACTTTGCAGGTCGTAAATCCCTGAAGGCAACAGTCATATGCGGTTTAAATCCCTGATTGCGATAGGTGTCCTTCACTATTCTGAGATCCAGTCGGATAACTTTCGTAACCGATTCATGAAGTGCAGTCAAAGCGGATGAGCTCTCCACATTTACATATATGACCCGGGGTGGAAAAGCACCAAATCCTTCCTGAATAACCGGGAATGGTTGAAAACGAACTTTGTTCAATGCCGACACAATCCTTTGCTCCTCTTTAGATGCATAATTAAAAGGCATGTGCAAGGTGATGTGAGGAGGAGAATTGAGCGCAGCTTTTGTGTTGTAACTAGAAGAAAGCTCCTCCTTGACCTTAAGTACCTCTGTGAAAATGGGCTCTGGTGGTACCAGAGCCACAAAATACAACGACTTGTTTTCTTTCCCGGTCACAAAATCATTTAGGCTGATGTTGTGATTTTAGCAAATCATTCACAGACTTCACGGGGTTGAAGGTGATAGCAGGAACAGCCACAAATATGGTATTCCAATCTGCCATGCTACCATTCCACAGCCCTGGCAACTCCTGTGCTTTGAGATCCTTGCCATCTTTTGACTTTTTAGAAACGAATCCGGCATTCATATCCCGATGCTTCATCAAATCAAACTTCTTACCATCCAAATCTTTGAGGTATGCAACCACATCTACAGGGTTAAAATGAGTGACGCGCTCGAAAACTTCTTTCTGCTGTGGATTGTCCAGATCCATTTGAGCTGTCTCTACAATCTGCAAAGACACTGATCCATCTTCTGCCTGTACCCAAAAAGGTCCACCTCCCGGATCACCTTCACTTTGAACTACTCCACAAACTCTTAATGGTCGGTTAAGTTTTCCGATCACCAGATCTATTTTTTCCTGATTTCCCATACTATCAAAACCAGCTGCCGGCCGATAGCCAAGCCATTCATTTAAAAGTTTGATTGCCTCGTCCAGATCTTTACCGTTACGCAAATTGGACACAGTTTCCTTTATAGCATCTTTATATTTAAGTAGCAAACCCGCAATTACCTTTTTGTACTTGATTGTTTCGGGCTTCAATCGATCGGGAACAACATTATCAATATTCTTGATAAAGACCACTTCCGACTCCAGGTCATTCAGGTTGTCGAGCAAGGCACCATGTCCAGCAGGTCGAAAAAGTAAAGATCCGTCTTCGTTTCTGAATGGCTCATTGTTCATGTCCACAGCAATGGTATCCGTAGATTTTTTTTGAATGCTATAGCTGACCTGAAACTTTACCTCAAACTCCTTTTCATATCGTGACTTCACGGATTCTATATGAGCCTTGAATTTCTCCAAATGCTCTGGCGAAACGGTAAAATGTAATTTCACATTGCCCTTGTCATCCACAGCATAGTTTGCTCCTTCATAAAGGTGCTCCTCAGCGGGTGTTCTGGAATACCCGTCATATTCATGAAATTTCAAGAGTCCTTTTGGTAGACTTCCATAGGCAAGTCCTTCATCGGAAAGAAGCACATCAATAATGGACGCATAATCTCGCTTCACCTGTGCCTCTTCCAAACTGATTCCTTTTACCTCCTGGAATTTTTGCTTCAAATCTTCATAGAATGCAAAGTCTTCTAGTCTCTTTAGGAAAGTAAAAACAGATCCTGAACTTTGGTCCGCCTGAAGCTTCGCATAATCTTCGTCGCTACCAGTATAATCATTCAAAAAACTGAAAAGCGATTTGAACATTCGGGTGGCTGCGCCGGAAGCAGGTACAAACTTTAATATCTCTAAAGAACCCTTATTGCTTTCATAGAATCGGATCAGATCATCAACGTCTCTGTCATCCAGAATGTGCAGACCATTCCCTTCCGTCGCAGCATCAATCAGGATTGAAGGGGGAAATCCTGATTTAAAATGTGCTATCTGTTCCTTTATAACTTCAGCATCAATTCCGTGCTCCTGGATCTGTTGATTATCTTTTTCT
>JAHCMM010000002.1 GCA_019192515.1 Cyclobacteriaceae bacterium SS2 | reverse complement strand
AAGCTCCAATAGCAAAACCAATGGCGGCGATCTCATCTTCTGCCTGATGAATGACACCTCCTGCTGATTGGATGGTTTCCGCCATTCCGTGAGTGGCTGAGGTGGCTGGCGTGATAGGATACATGGAGCAAACCTCCATCCCAGCTGCCATCACCCCCAGGCTAATGGCTTCATTACCATTCATCACCACAATATCCTCATCTGATTTCTTTGCTGGTATAGGAAAATGCAGCTCCAGGTTTTGTGCTGCCCATGAATAACCTGTCTGCAACAGGTTGAGATTATTACTGATAACCCTGTCATCTTTCTTCCCAAAAATGGATCGGACCTGGTCTGTCGCTAAATCCATATCACGATCATAGATATAGCACAGTAATCCCAACACCCACATATTTTTCCCTCTCCTGGCATCACTTACAACCTTCAAACATTCCTTTTCAATGGGGATTTCATGTATGATATAACCCAGCTTTTTGAACCTTAACAATGCCTCGATGTATCCGTTTCGGATATCCGGAGAAGTATGCTCTGCCCATTTGTTGTCTATCAACAAAAAGGTACCTTCTTTGTAGGCATTTTGATCGATACGTCCAAACAGCACCTGCTCGTTCAGGGCAACAACAAGATGTGCCTGATCACCCATATTTGTGATTTTTTCCTGACCAATCCTCACCCTAATGCCCGAAGCTCCCTCACGGGAACGTGCAGGTGGCTGGATCTCAGCGGGTATAATCTCAACAGTCCAAACCCCGTTACCCATCCGGGCAGAGATTTTTCCTAAGGACTGGCCACACTTTTGAGCGCCTTCACCAGAGTCACTGACAATCTCCACAATCGCTTCCTTCAAAGCAGTTGCTGATGAGGTAGGCTGAACTAATGTTTGAGTGGATTCACTCATTGTTTACGATTGCTTTTCCTGCTAATTAACACCTTCTCTCAGGTTTTTCAGGTGATAAATGTCAGTCCGAAAAAAGAGTTGTGTCAATCGGTTAGTCTCAAGAAAACCCAATTTCCCGCTCACTTTTTCTGATCACCGGATTGCTATCCCTGCCTTTGATCGCGCCCAGTTTTTGATCCAGCCAGACGATAGCTCCTGTAGGACATCTTTGGATGGGGTCTTTCGTCAGTTCTTCTACTCCATAGTGGATCACCGGCAGGTTATTTTCCATGGTAATGAGATCTCCCGAAGCATCCATGGCACATCTACCACAAGCCGTACAGGCTACCTGGCAATCCTCCAGTATCTCATCTCCTGCTTCCAGGTTTTTGCAGGCCACCCAAAGCCTGTTATTTATGGGTTGGATGGAAAAAAGATCTTTAGGGCATACTTCCACACAATCACCACAGGCGGTACATTTATCTTCATCCACTACTGGCAGCCCATGTTCATCCATATGAATGGCATCGAAATCACAGACCGCCTCACAATCCCCAAAACCCAGACACCCCCAAAAACATCCTTTACCACCCCCTGACACCAGTGAAGCAGCCTGACAGGTTTCCATCCCTTTGTATTTGGCTTTGTTGCGCGCTACATTGGTGCCTCCGGCACAGGCAAGGCGGGCCACCTGCTTCTCTTCTGCTCCCATAGCTACACCCAGATATTCCGCAATGGCTTCAACACCCTCGCTGGAACTAACGGTACACTTTCCGGGAAGAATTTTCCCTCCAACCAAAGCCTCAGCGAAAGGCCTGCAACCGGGATACCCACAGGCACCACAATTGGCATGTGGAAGCATACCTTCCACCACATCGATGCGTGGGTCCTCATAGACATAAAGCTTTTTATTGGCGATCACCAGCATGACAGCCAATAAGAGCGTTAGCCCTCCCAATACCGCTATGGCAATAATGACAGACATATCAATAAATCACTTCAGCCCATTTCTTTCCGGCAATTAATTCTGCTTTTCTGGTCTTCCATTTTTCTTCACCCATGATATTGGAGAAGGCCTTTTCCAGGTTCTCTTTAACTTTCTCATATCCAGCTATATAGATATAGATATTTAAGTAAGAAAGCATCTCTACGATCTCTTCGGCACGGTCCTCAATGGCCTGGTCAAGAATGATTGGATCATTCCACAGCGGCCGGGGACTGAAAGCATGCACAGCCTTGAAGGTTTCTTTGTCGTAGTAGTTGATCAGATCATCCTCCTGATCGTTTAGATAAAACAACTCCAGGCCACTCTTGGCCCCATAGAATAGCAGAATCCTTCCCTGAAAGTCTTTTACATTTTTATAGATGTGTTTGATAAAAGCCCTGAAGGGAGCAATACCGGTACCCATTCCAATCAGGATCAGGTTGGCATCTTTCTCTTCCGGAACTTTAAATGCCAATTCGTACGGCCCGGTAATGGTGATTTCATCCCCGACCTTGCGGTCGCACAGGTAGTTTGAAGCGATTCCTTCCTCTAGTTCCCCGCTAAAAGGGTCCAGGAAATTGCAGCGTTTTACCATCATGGTAATGCGGGTTTTTCCGCTGTGTTTGGAAGGTAAGTCTGCCACACTGTATAATCTGTGATGCAGTTCATTGCCAAAATTATCTGTGGTCCTCACAAGGACACCAAAGCTTTGATCTACCTCACAGCTAAAAGTCGGGTCTTTTACCTCCAGTATAATTTCCCGTACTTCATCGCTGTCCTCAGGGCTTAGTCGCCGGGTTTTCTTCACCACCGCGAAATATTGCTTCCTGGTATCGTAATCTGATAGATGTGCCATTACATTTTAGTTTTATTGTTTTTAATCATTTTGACCGAACATGGGGTGGCGCAGCCACAGCTACCGCAGTCCGTCCTTCCTGCCAGTACATCTCCATCATGAGGATGTTCTGTGAAGACTTTGCTCCAAAGTCGTTGTATACCCACCCAGCCTATCATGATGGCTGGAATGGTTAATATGCCTATCAGGTATTTTTCCATCATTGTGTGCCTAGTCCTGAAAAACCCATAAATGTCAAAGACATAATTCCGGCAATTACCAGGGTCAGGATTGTGCCCCTGATCACTTTCGGAACCTCTGCATACTCCAGCTGCTCTCTGAAGCCAGCTATCAGCACCAGGGCTAATGTAAACCCTGCTCCTGCACCCAAAGCATATACGATGCTCTGGATAAAATCATAACCCTTGTTGGTTTGAAACAATGCTAACCCCAGGATGGCGCAATTAGTGGTGATCAGGGGTAGAAAAATTCCCAGTGCCTTAAACAAGGCAGGGCTCATCTTCTTAATAAACATCTCAACCAATTGTACGGTAGAAGCAATCACCACGATGTAGCTGATCAGTTGAAGGAATTCTGCATCGACAGCCACCAGCAAAGCATGGATACCATAGGCACAAATGGAGCTGATCAGCATCACAAACATCACAGCACCTCCCATCTTGGTAGCAGTACCCAGTTTACCCGAAACACCCAGGAATGGACAAATACCCAGGAAGTATGCCAGCACAAAGTTGTTGACCAGGCAGGCATTGATAAAGATCTGACTGAGTGATTCCTGATTCATGCTGTTGCCTCCTTCCTTTGTTTGATGAGATTAAAAATTAATAGCCATAGCGCCAGGGTAAAAAAACCTCCGGCCGGCAATATCATGACGATCCATTCCTGAAACGTATCCGGAAACAGGGCCAGGCCAAAGAAGGTCCCGTTTCCCAGAATCTCTCTTACTGCTCCCAGGCAGAACAAGGCGAAAAGAAAGCCCAGTCCCATACCCAGTGCGTCCAGTATGGATTTACCCAATGTATTTTTTGAAGCAAAAGCTTCCGCCCTGCTCAGGATCAGACAATTAACCACAATCAGTGAAATGAATGCTCCCAGACTCTTATGGAGATCCACACTGATCGCCTGAATGGCATAATCGGTGATAGTGACGAAGGTGGCAATGATCAGGATAAAGGATGCTATCCTGACTTCCTTTGGAATGAAATTACGCAGTAGCGATACCAAAGTATTGGACATCAACAGGACAAATGCGGTTGCAAGGCCCATGGCCAGGGCATTTTCCGCAGTATTAGACACTGCCAACACAGGGCACATACCCAGTACTTGCACGAATACAGGATTCTCTTTCCACAGCCCCTTGATGAACTCGTCAGTACTCTTAGCTTCCGTATGGTTTGTTCCTGAACTCATTGATTTCCCTGCTTGAATGCTGATTTATGATTAAATATTCTGGGTATCCACTCTGCGGTGCTTTCCGCCAGGATATTCCCAATAGCCCGCGATGAGATGGTTGCCCCTGTGATACCGTCTACTTCCCAGGCATGTTGTTTGGCTCCACTTTTCACCGGAATGATGGCATTGGCTATCTCCCCGGCATCGGTGAGGGATACATCCATCGCCGTGAAATTGTCCAGGAAGTGCTGATCTTTCTCTATCTTATCACCAAGCCCAGGTGTTTCTTTACTTTCAAGCACATAAAAGCCGATGATTTGCTGCCTTTCAGGATCATAACCGTATAGGATTCTGATGATGTCGGCGTATCCCTGTCCACTGGCCTCAATGGCCACTCCAGCCAATTCACCCGAATCACTAAATCCTGCATAAACCAAAGGACTGTCTCCTGCTTTAGCTGGCGTGAATGATTCACCATCCCAATTAAATGTCTTTGTTTGAGTAGTCCCCGGTATTACATTGAAAATGGCAGCCTCCAGTGCTTCAGCTTTGAGACGCTGAACCCTGGGAAGTGTACCTTCGTAGGCCACCACAATCAAAAAGCCACAAAGGACCCCGATCCCTACCATGGCACGAAGCATGATAAAACTGTTTGATGATGATTTGACGGCTTCCTGGATCATGACTTTTGCAGTTTAGAGGTTCCATAAACCCGATACCGTATCAGTCGGTCTATATGAGGTGAGATCGCATTCCCCAGAAGGATGGCGTACATGACGCCTTCTGGCAAACCACCCCAAATACGGATCACTACCACCAGCGCACCGATGATGATTCCATAAATCACTACACCCAGTGAAGTAATGGGTGAAGCTACCATATCTGTGGCCATGAACACGGCTCCCAACATCAGCCCACCAGATAGTAACATAAACAAGGGTGATGGATATTTCACCGGATCTATCCAAAAGAGGAGACCGCTAAAAACAAATACGGTGAGCAGAATAGCCATGGGTATCCTCCAGTTCATAAATCCTCTCCTGATGAGATAAAGTCCTCCCAGAATGATCAGGATAGCGGATGTTTCTCCTGCCGAACCACTTACCAGACCAAATGCCAGGTCAGTAGCGTCCGTTGTAACCCCATCAAACTTGAAAGCAGATAATGGCGTTGCGCCTGTGGTGCCATCCACGATAGGTTCCGTGAATGGAAATGCCAGCACCGAGGCATTTATGGTTGAAAATCGGTCCAGTTGAAAAGCACCATACCAGGTGGTAATGGCAACCGGAAATGCTGCCTGAAGTATCGCTCTACCGACCAATGCCGGATTAAAGGCATTGTATCCCAGTCCCCCAAAAAGGAACTTGCCCATGGCAATGGCAATCACGCCACCCAAAAAGGTCATCCAAAGCGGGAAGATCGGAGGAAGTGTCAACCCCAATAGTATCCCGGTGATCGTGGCAGACCAGTCCCCAATTGTGGTAGGCTTCTTTGATATCCTGCACAGGACATGCTCTGTCAATACACATGAAACTACCGCAGTGAATATGACCAGAGCGGCATTGAAGCCAAAGGAATAGATAGCAAAAAAGACCATGGGCAGCATAGCCAGCACCACATGAAACATGATGGTTTCTGTGCTCAACCCTTTGGTGAGGTGCGGACTCGTGCTGATATTGAGGGTTTGTACTGACATTAGCTGGCTTTACGTTTTCTGACGATAGATTTCGACAACCTGAAATATTGGACTAGCGGAATGTGTGATGGACATACATATGAGCATGATCCGCACTCAAAGCAATCCATCAGGTGATATTCTTTGGCCATCTCGTCATAGGCTTCAAACTTGGCCAGAATACCCAGTTTGGACGGGTTCAGCGAAAGTGGACAGGCATCGACACATGCCCCACACTTGATGCAGGGATAGATCCTGTCCGGTCTGGATACCTCCTGGTCGGTAAAGACCACAATACCCGAAGTTCCCTTCACGATGGAAATGTCCAGGTTGGAAACAGCCACTCCCATCATAGGTCCTCCCATATACACCTCACTTATCCTGCCATTGACCTCAACCTGGTCCAACGCATATCGTAACGGTGTTCCTATGGGAATCAGATAATTTCCTTTCTTATTTACCCCGGGGCCTGTAATGGTGATGACACGCTCCTGGATGCCTCTTCCATGAGGGAGCAGCCGACCGATCTCTGCAGTGGTCGCTACGTTCACTACCACAGCGTGCACATCGATGGGAAGTCCCCCTGAAGGCACTTCTTTTCCCAACAAAGCCGTGATCAGCATTTTCTCAGCTCCCTGGGGATATTTTACCGGCACCACTTCAACGGTTACTGGAATATCATCAGGTAATCGCCCAGATAGGAAATCCGCTGCATCTTGTTTATTCGCTTCAATTCCAATGATGGCTCTTTTAGCTCCAGTGGATTTCAATAAATACCTGATACCCATAAAGATATCATTTGGCTGTTCAAGCATTACCCGATGATCTGTTGTGAGATATGGCTCACACTCAATCCCATTGATAATCAGGTCATCACAATGCTTGCCTTCCGGAATTTTTAGCTTGGCGTGTGTAGGAAAGGCTGCTCCGCCAAGCCCAACAATACCTGCATTTTGTACACCCGCCAGGATCTCATCAGGTGTAGCAGTATGGTAGTCAACCCCCTCTCCTTCGATCAGTTCCTGAGTGGAAGAAGGTGCTGCTTCCAGGTAGATTCCAGGCACCATTTTGCCTGAGATAGTCGGCACGTTGGCTATTTTCCTGATTTTACCGGTAACTGGGGCATGCAACGGAACGGAGACATATCCATCAGCTTCAGCCAGCAACTGACCACGAACAACTTCCTGACCCTCCTTCACCACTAACTTTGAAGGTGCCCCCAGATGTTGGGCCACCGGTAAAATGATTAAAGGAGAGAAAGGAAACCTGCGGATGGGTAATCCATTGGTATCCTCCTTGTTTTCCGGAGGATGTACCCCATGCCTGAACGTATGTCGATGAAGTGTCAGCACGGCATCAATTGAATTTTTCTCCCCTTTTAATCCATTTATCAATGTCCTTCTCGCTTTTATCAGCTGGCAATCCAGGATGTATCACCTGGGTTGTACACTTTTCGGCTGCTCTTACGATATCTGAGTAAGGCCCTCCTTTTGGATTCTTGATGTACGCTTTCTTATTTTCATTATAAGCGAAGATCTGAGGGTTTAGATTGACACACTCATCACATGATGAACAATCTTCCGTATCCAGCCATGGGGCCATATATTCTCCATTTGCAGCGGGAGCCGCGGTTTTAGCTTCGGGTTCCTCAGCTTTAGCCTGTGGTACGGAAACCTCGATATTGTCTGGCAGTTCTACTTCACCACCTTCAGCAAGAATCATCAGCTTTTGGGCCATTTTGGTCACCAGTTCTTTCCTGATACGTGCTTCAACATCTTCAGTATTTTCCTGAGGAGTATCTTTCACTCCGGCAAGATCTCTTAGCATGATCCAGAAGTCCCGTCGTTCCTCACAGGATTCTACGATCTTTTTGGCTACCATCACACGGCTCAACGATTTCTTCCTGTCCACAGCCCAGATGTAAGGGAATTTACCTTCTCTTTCATCGGCATCCATGTTTAGGAAATCAGCCAATAGCACCATATTTTCATTCCAGGTGTCTCGCGGGGCTTTACGGAAGTGCTTTCTGAAGCGTGCTTCTGTCAACGCGAAATCGGCAAACGTCATTTTCAGCTCCATGGATTTTTCCTGCCCGTTCTGAATATATTTAAGGTTATAGGTAGGCCAGTCCTGATCCATGGCAGGGTTTCCGGAAAGGTCAAAACACTCAGCTGCTTTTTTACTGACTTCAGGGTCATATTTAAAGACCGGGTAAGCCCTGGACTCAACAGCTAGTTTTGCCTGTTCGTGGCCTTTGTCATCCCCGATGCCATGTTCTGGCTGGCATGAGGTGTAGAGGTTGAATAGAGCTGGACGTTTAGCCATGAGCCCGTCAATAAAGCCCTCAATCATGTGTGTAGGATTGGAAATGGTGCCCTGCATCACATAAGTATTGCGATGCGCCATAGCGATCAACCCGATCTCTTTACGTGGCTCATCTTTTCCCTGGATCGCTTTACCATACTGTGCCATGTCAGAGATCTGGCCGATGAAACCTGAGGTACAGGCCTGTCCACCCGTATTGGAATATACCTGGGTATCTACCACAATCACTTTGATCGGTTTGCCGGATGCCATGGCCCTGGACAGGTTCTGAAATCCGATGTCATACATCGCTCCATCACCACCCAATGCTACGACAGGCGGGCAAAGCTTCCATTCTTCATCGGTAAACTGATGCCAGTTGAAATAGGTGAAGAAATCCCGTTGCTCTTCTTTATTGTATTTTCCCTCCAGCTCCATTTCTGCCTTACGAATGGCTTTGAAACCTTCAGCCATCTTGGCCATATGGCCTTCGAATATCCCCATAGCTAAAGAAGGGGAATCCTGAAACAGGTGATTTGCCCACGGGAATGGATATGGATTGAAAGGATAAGTACTCCCCCATACCGAGGTACAGCCGGTCGCATTGGTCATTCCCATATAGGAGCGACCCCTTCCTGTGGTTCCCTCTGTGTATTTCCACTTCAGATCTTTCAATTGAGCTAATAGACGAGTGGTGTCTTTGAGCCATTCCTGATCTACAGGATGCGTACCTTTCAACGCTTCCAATCTGCTGGAGATCGCGCCCATAGTCAGGTCAGCATCTTTGAGCTCACCAATCACCTGGCTGATCGCATCCGAATCTGTCACGTCAATGGTTTTAACCAGCTTCATTTGAACATGGTTTTCCAGCTTGCTGATCAGCTCTTCCAGGTATTGGACATGCTTTTTGATTCTGGGCTGCATCAGGGATTCCACGGTGGCAACAAAAAGATGTACCACCGTCTTTTCTGAGCATCCCAGACATGCTCCATCACCACTTACAAAGCTTTGATAAGCAGCTTTGTTGAGCAACATGGTATCCAAAGCACCAATCTTTTCTTCGAGGTCATCAATGCGACTGAATTTTGTCGGTGTTGTGGGTAGTTCAGTCCAGAAATCCCAGTTTTTTCGGAGCTGTTCAATGGATTTATCTGTTTGGGTAACTGTTCTCAGTGCATCGTCATCGCACACCGCTACACATTCGTTACAACCTTTGCAAGTGTAAGGATTGATGGTGATGCTAAACAACCCACCACTGTTGGCATTTTTCTTCTCCAGGTTGTTATAGTATGGCTTGGTAATAGCAAACTTGAAATCACCCAGTTCTTCTTTGAACCAGTCAAACTCTTCCTGGTATTTAGCGGCATTACCATTGGCAGAAGCAACAGTTTGCTCGATAGCCTCTTCCAGAAAATCTCCCATGGCTGCTCCACCACCATTGGTGTTTTCATTGATAAGTCCTCGCAACTTGGTTTCCAGCGTTCTGACTGCCTTGGGCAATACTTCAACCTTGTCGTGACTTTTCTTCACACGCTTCACCACAGTATCCATCACGTCACCAAAGTCGCTTACCAAACCAGGAATAGCTGTATCAGGACAAACCGTATAGCAGCTACCACAAGCTGTACAATTCTCCGGGATAAATTCCGGGTGCTCAAAACGAATCCCCGTCATGTCTCTAAATAAGGAAGAAACAGCTGGCAAGGCGCTCAATCCAATAAATGGATCCGTGATATTGTCGTTACCCATACCACGGGCATAGAAATTTCCTGTTTGTTCCCAGAATCTGTGCACATCAGTCAATGGTGCTTTACTTTGAGGAGCATCTTTGAGCATCACAGGCAAGCTGATTTCACCATTTAGGGAGATTTTGCGTTTTTNCTCGGTGATCTGTTTGTCTTTGACTTCTGTCACTTCGGTAAATCCACGTTTTACA
>JAHCMM010000001.1 GCA_019192515.1 Cyclobacteriaceae bacterium SS2 | reverse complement strand
TCTGACGCCCGAACTTCGGTCCAAAGCATGAGCCAGGTCCAACGAAGTGGTATGCAGCGCTTTGGCATTTACAACTTCTACATTGTAAGCTTTTTCTCTAACCTCCTGAACGATGCTTTTGCCTGTTACAGTGACTGCATCCAGGTCAACAACACCTTCTTCTAGTATGATATTTTGAGTAATGGGTTCTTTGCCTACATCTACTTTTATTTCAAGTGACTGGAAGGCTACACAAGATATTTGGAGGATGATAGACCCTGACTGTAACCCCGTAATGGTATACTGTCCTTTCTCATCGGTAATATCTCCAGTATAGGTCCCTGATACCTGCACTGTAGCACCAGGAATGGGAGCTCCACTTTCATCTACAATCGTTCCTGAAACCGAAACTGTCTGAGCTACTAATCCATTTGCGAGCAGGAGCGATACAAGGAATGATAAGATATAGGCGATTGTGTTGGTCATGTTTTTTTAAGTCTTCTGATTTTGGGTTATTTAGAATTGATCTAAATAGAATGCAAATGTGAGACGTATTGAAAAACAATTCCATAGCTATCCGTAGCGATTCGATTAGCTAACCATAGCGATTTTGATTAGCTACTTTTAGTGATTGCCACCCATAACGGATAAAAGAAGGTTCTAAATCATGTTCGACGTGAATACCAATTATTATTCCCTATCAATACCGGCTTAAATGTTTCATTAATCAGGTTTTAGGGCGCTTTTTTAAGGGTAGGAGATCTGTGAGGTTACGGGTTGTTTTCACTACTTCTAGTCATGTCAAATCGCTAAACATAGTGACGAGATTACCTATGGATAGCGATTGATCAGTACACTTTTCGGCTTCTACTTTTGCATTCTTTAGCTGCAACCGGAATTACTCTGATCTGCATCAATCTTAAAATAGTTTAAATGACATCAGCACTTATTATCCTTTGCTTCCTGGCATTTTATATACTCTACCTCACGTCAAAGAGAGTAGTGATGGATAGTCAACTCCCAATCGAGCAGTGGGTATCAAAGCATGATTCCCTGGCCAAGGCCACCGGACTCATTTTGCTTTTCTGCACACTTGCCTTATCCATGACAGGCTTTGGAGTTGGGTCCGGAATATTCCTGTTTTTTATCCTCCTGATGACCATCGGGAGTTTAGTGATCATCCTGGCCCCATTAAAGATCATCAACTATCCAACCACCCTGGTCCTGATCGGCTTACTACTTATCATAGAATTACTTTTTTAAAAACATGCCTGCCAATCCAAAGCATTTGACAAAGTCCGGATGGACAAGATTTTCAAAAATTACTGCTGGGATACTGGGGGGATTTGGGGTCTCACTTGCTATTCATTTGGCACTTGCCGCCTGGTTCGACCGGGTTACAGTCTTAATGACGATGACTTACACAGGATATATCCTCTGGGCCGTCTTGCTAATGCTGGCTTTTCTTTCAAAACACGCCTGGAAGGTCTGGGCTATTTATCTCCTTGTGGTAGGTGTCTGCGCCGGGGCTATTTTCCTGGGTAAAGGATTTTAACAAATGGGAAAACGAATCTATAATATCTTATTTCATACGCATACAGTCAGTGGTATCGTGATTAGTGCAGCTCTGTATGTCATCTTTTTCACAGGATCATTTTCCTTTTTCCGAGATGAAATTGTTAGTTGGGAGCGGAATCAGCGGGTGTCTGAAATAGATGAAATACGCATTGATTTTGATGCTGCACTGGATACTTTACAAAGCCAATATCCTTTGCGAGGAAGAGAAATTGGATTTGCACACTATTATAATGAGGGGAGAGTCTCGGTTAACATTGCGGCCTCAAAGGATACTTTATCAGCTAAGGAGGCTCAGAAAAGAGATTTCTTTTATTTGAATGAATCAAATTTTGAAAAGAGCACTTATAGAAGCGGATACTCGCTCGGTGAATTCTTGTATCGCCTGCACTTTTTTGCCCAAATACCTTATCCATTCGGGTATTATCTATCAGGGGCTGTTGCCTTCTTTTTTCTTTTTGCCATCATCACCGGCATCCTGGTTCATTGGAATAAAATCATCTCGAATTTCTATCTATTCAGGCCATGGGCTAAGCTCAAGACCTTATGGACAGATGCACATACTGCGCTGGGAGTAATAGGATTACCGTTTCAGTTTGTATATGCGGTCACCGGTGCATTCTTTATGTTGAACCTCATCTTTGTGGCCCCTGTTGCTTTTCTGTTTTTTGATGGAGACCGGGACAAGCTATACGATGAGTTGGGGTATGGTCATCCTGAGTTTGTGCTTGAAAATCAACCTCTTGAAACCAGCTTCAGCGTGGGTGAATTTGTCAATAAGACACAGGAGCGATGGGAAGGTTTTCGGGTAGGACATGTAATCCTTCACAACTATGGAGACCGGAGTATGCACATCACTGTAGAAGGTAAGGTGCCTCACAAGGACCTTTTTTCCGCTGAAGGACATGTGGTTTATCAGGTGGCAACAGGAGATGTGGTTGAAGTGAAAGATCCTTTTATTGAGAGATCTTATATGGATGGAGTGAAAGCCACCATGCATCAGCTACACTTTGGTGATTACGGAGGATATGGCCTCCGAATCATCAGCTTTATATTGGGGCTGATTTCCTGTTTTGTCATTATCTCAGGGGTAATGATCTGGCTGGTCGCTAGAAATCGAAAAGATGTAAGCGACAAGCAAAAACGATTCAACGAATGGGTTGCGAGGATCTATCTGGCCATCTGCCTAAGCCTTTATCCGGTCACTGCCATGACTTTTATCGCCGTTCAGGTCTGGGAACCAGCAGGAAGATCATTCATTTATCAGTTTTACTTCATCTCATGGCTGATTCTTTCAATTTTATTCACTGCCAAAAGAGATAATTACTTTACCAATAAGTATACATTGATATCAGGTGCGGTCATTGGCTTTTTTGTGCCGATAGCCAATGGTATTCAGACAGGTAACTGGCTATGGGAATCACTGGCTACCCAGGATATTCATGTCTTTATGGTGGATTCATTGTGGCTGACTTTATCTGTTGCGGCTTTGTTTACTGTTGTTTTGATGGAAAGCAGAAAAAAACGTCGTATATAATTAACTGGTATAAATATGTATATCATTTTGAGGCCTGAATTCAATCACAGTGATAGGAAAAACTCATTAGCTAGTCATGGTAAACAATATGGTTACTGGCTAATTCTGCCTCAGTTTCCTCGATGAAAAGCCCAGCATGTAATTTTTCTTATTGACTGAGAGGTAAGACATCTCTGCCCTCGCTTAACTTATTTCATGGCATAGATTATCAAGACAAAATGAGAGTCCTGCATGCAACCCAGCAATACAGGGCGGTATGTACGATGAGATTTTGAAAATTGAATAGGTATTATACCCAAAGTTTCCAGATTTGACCTCTTGTTTATTCATAACTGGCTCAACCTTAGCTAATTGACAGTATATTTAATGTTTAATTAATTTTTATAAACCAATAAAATTTTTACAGTTATGAAAAAGTCATTTCTAGCCCTAGTTGTTGTAGTTACTTTAGGATTCGCCAGCCAGTCATGTGAAACTTCTTCCAGTCTTGAAGACGTTGTAGTACAACAGGACAATGGGGGTATCAACAATACCAGCGGAGCGCAGGACCAGAAAGATATACCTGGAGGTGGAGATTGATCAATCCTTACAACGGTAAGATAATTTTAAAAAAAGGCAGGTGTTTTCATCTGTCTTTTTTATTTTTGATTGCAACGAGCTATGGTCCTATATTTTGTATCAATTTTATTCCTGAATTTCTTCACGAATTCTGACTTAATTGCTGAAGTCGATAGCAGCCATAAACAGGTGCGTGCTATAATGTTTCAATACCCAGATAGCGCACTGGTCATGGCTGATAATTCTTTAAAAATGGCGGTATCTGCTGACTACACGTGGGGGATAGCTAATTCCTATTACTTCAAGGGTTACATACTGGAGGAAATACAAAATAAGGCTGTTGCCGGGCTCCTGATGTACCTGAAGGCAGCACACGTTCTGGAGAACAAATTGGATGAGAGGTCAGTAAATACTTATACAAGTTTGATGCTCAATGCAGGTAGCGTCCTGCACGTCAATGGTAAAAATGAAGAGGCCATAGATCTATATGAAAAGGCATTGAAGAAAGCTAAGCTGTACAATCTTGAAGACCAGGTACTCAAACTTACATTCAACAAGGCTTTTGCCTTTCGGGATAAAGGTGATCTTTCATTGGCCATCGAAGCAATTGAAAAATCAATAGAACTGTCTGATAAGTTGAAAAATGAGAAGATCTATAATGATTCCTGGAACCTACTGGGTATGATATTGATGGATGATAACAGCATAAAGAAAGCAGAGAGCTGTTTTTTGAAAATAATTAACAACACTGATGCACGTCCAACTATAAAGTCTAACGCTAGCAATAACCTGGGTGACCTGTATTTTAGCCAGGGTCAGTACGAATATGCAATTGCAGCTTATACACAAGCCGATTTAAATAATGCAATCCCCGAAGTAAAATTTGATAACTACCTTGGTTTGACAAATGTGTATCGAAAAATGGGTGAGCTATCAGAGGCAATAAAATATGGACAAGGGGCTATTCTGATGTATGATTCTGTAGTGCCGGAAGATCAATATATGCAAATTTTCAATGTGATGAGTGAGATGCACCTGGAAAAGGGAGAACAACAATTGGCTTATAGCTATTCCTCAAGATATTTTGACGAGACTCAAAAGTTTTTCCAATCTCAAAAAGAACTCATCAAAATTAAGAGTGAATTCCAGGTTGATTTGCTGCTGGCAGGTTTTTACACGGAGATGGAATTTGAAGCCTTTGAAGAAAAGTATTCACAAACCATTATTTTTAGTATTACCATTCTCTTTGCAGTAGTCCTTCTTGTTCATTTCGCATACAAAAGAAGGATGTCTTATTCCAGGAAGAAGATCAGAGAGGTACTGAATGATTATCGCTAGTTTTTAAAACATATCTGGTTAGTTTTCTATTTAGAGATCAATGTAGGTAAAACTCAATCTTCCTGTGATTGTCTAATTCCTTCTCTTACAGTTTCGGCACACTGATGAAATGCCATAACCTCGCCTTTCTTTAAGACAGGTTCGATCACTTTGCTGATTCCATTTTTTCCTATGACAGCTGGTAGAGATAAGCAAACGTCGTATTCATCTAGATAACCATTCACAAGTAGGGAAACAGGTATTGTACGGTGCGAATCCCAAACAATCGCTTCAATAATTAAAGCTGCCGACATACTAATGGCATAGTTTGTATGACCCTTTTTATCCATGACCTCATGGCCGGCCTTCCTCGTCTTTTCATATATTTCTCTAGAAATTTTGTCTTCCGAAATTTTGGATCCGCCAGCCATAGCCATACTGAACAATGGGAATTGTGAATCGCCATGCTCACCCAGAATATAAGCCCTGAGGTCATCGGGATGGATGCCGGTCTTTTGGGATAACAAGGTCCTGAAGCGGGCACTATCAATGAGAGTGCCTGAACCAAATACCCGGTGAGATTCAAATCCGGATAGCTTAATGGCATGATATGTCATCACGTCAACAGGGTTTGTGATGATCAATAATTTTGCATCTGGACTAATGTTCGTGAGTGGAGGGATTATGGTCTTGAAGAGCTTCAAATTATCATGTCCTATATCAAACCGGCTGGTATATGATGGATTCCATTGGACCGATGAGCAAATGACCAGGATGTCAGATTTGATTGTATCATTTATTTCACCACCATAGATATTCATTTGGTGATCTGTAAAGGCCTCCGCATGCTGAAGGTCAAGTGCTTCTCCAGTAGAGATATTAGGATTTTTATCCACAAGGACCAGTTCATCAGCCAGGCCCCTCAGTAAAATGGTGTATGCAAGGGCTGATCCAACCCGGCCCATGCCAATTAAGGATATTTTCATGAAAGATCTGCTTTATCCTAATATACCTAAAATACTTCAGATCAAGCATTAGGGTATTGTGATAGAAAGCAAGGAAACTACCTCTCTATAAATATTAGCTGGCCAGCTTACTCATAAGACTTTCCATTTTTTCAATGGTGAGTGGCTTTTCTATATAATCAACGATATGGTTATATTTTTTAGATTTTTCAAAATCCTCCACCCTGGTAGATGAGCTGTAAATAGCGAATTTTGTGTTGTTGTTCCATTCTTTGGAACTATAGTAATCGAGGAACTCAAAGCCATTTACAAGTGGCATGTTGATATCGATAAAGACAAGCTTCGGAAGCTCGCTTCCACCAGAGAAATATTCCATGGCCTCTTTCCCATTGGATAATGTGTGAACCTTTGTTTCTTCGTTGATTGATTTAATCATCAACTCCGTGATAAAGTTGCTGGTATCATCATCATCAACAAGGATGATCAGTTCAGGTAAATTAATATTGACAGTTTTTTTCACTGTTGTTGCTGGTTGTTTGTTATGTCTGGTGAGTCGACACAAGTAAAAATATATATTTGAGAACTAAAAACTAAATCTCAAGATCCATAATCTGTTTTTTTACATAAAACTCAAAAGGGTAGGTGATCGATAAGAAAGTTTCCGGATATCTGGGCATTGTTGTGCTCATTGGTTGTTTCCTGGTTTTGTTCGGGTGGAATTTTGAACTGGAATTATTTTTTATACCGGTCCCTGAGAGTCCTTCGATTACACCATTTACCTCTCTACTGATTGGTCTACTGGCCATATGCCTGATCATTCTTTCACTCGAAAAAGCTCACAAAGGAATTGTCATTGTCTTAGCTGTTTTTGCGATTTTGCTTTCCTTATGGCTTGGTCTCAAATATATACTTAGACTACCATCTGACATTGAGTTTTTGTGGATGAGAGGCACTTTGGAATCCAGGTTTTCGATATACCATGGCAGACCCTCACCCAGATCCCTGATCAGTGTGGTATTGATTGCGCTTGCCCTATTGGCATCTGTCTTATCAAGCAGGAACAAAGAAAAAATGGTGACCACTTTTGCGTTGCTGGCCTGGATTATTCCATGGCTTGCCCTTTTTGGATATGCCAGCAATTCCAACCCGTTTTTTGAGTTTGATGAACTACCAAGAATTGGCGTTTCGCTGATCAGTGCCATTTTCTATTTGTTTTTAATTACCGGATTAGTTTGGCTCAACCCCCAAACAGGGATCGCCGGTCTTTTCAGATCTTCTTTCATGGGAGGCCGGTTGACACGGATATTGATTCCTGTTGCAGTAATTGGTCCATTGTTGATGAGCTGGATTTCCCAGTATATGACGATGAGTACTGATTCAGTTAACGCGCTCTATATCAACTGGGGGTTGGCAAGTCTGGTATTTATCGGCCTGGTACTAATTGGTGGATCTACTATCAATGAGCAGGACTTTAAGCTGGTGAAATCACAACAGAGATTGAAACAATTTCTGGATGTAGCACCCGATGCTATGATTTTTGTGAATGAGGAAGGGACAATTTCCCTATCCAATCAGCAGATGGAGAGGTTGTTTGGGTATACAAAAGATGAACTGTCTTCCATGAAGGTGGAGCAGCTTATTCCGGGTAGATTTGGTGGAAAACATAGGGAGCACCGAAAAAAGTTTGGCCAGGACCCTAAAATGAGGAGTATGGGTGCTGGAATGGAGTTGATCGGTCTTAAAAAAGGAGGCCTTGAATTTCCGGTTGAAGTATCACTGAGCCCTATTGAAACGGAGGAAGGAGTTCTGGTGTCGGCTGCTATCAGAGACATTACTCAAAGTAAGGAAGTTGAGAGAAAGATTATTGAACTCAATCATGATCTGGAGCGAAGAGCGGAGGAGGTGCTTAGGAGTAATAAAGAGCTTGAAGCTTTCAGTTATAGTGTTTCACATGACCTGAGAGCACCACTCAGAGCCATAGCCGGATTTGGAAATAAACTGGTGAAAAAGCACTCTGATCAATTGGATGAGGAAGGCAAAAGAGTTGTGAGTGTGATGATTAAAAACACACATCGAATGGGGCAGCTTATTGATGATATCCTGATGTACTCAAGGATAAGCAGGTCTGGGATCACATTTACAAAGCTTAACCTCCATGATATGATACTGGAGACTTACCAGCGGTTGATGGAAGGCGAGCCTGAAAGAAATGTGATATTTGATATTGCTGAGATACCCCCGATATATGGTGACAGGGCCACAATTAGGCAGGTATTGATAAATTTGATCTCCAATGCATTGAAATATACGCGAACGAGGGAGCAGGCAAATATAGCAGTAGGTAGTCAGGAGGGTAAAGATGGAATCATTATCTTTATCAAGGACAATGGAGTTGGATTTGATACCAGGCACATGGATAAGATTTTCGGGGTTTTTCAGCGATTACATGGTGATGAGGAGTTTGAGGGTAATGGAGTGGGACTAGCCATTGTTCAAAGGATTATTCAGCGTCACAATGGAAAGGTTTGGGCAGAGAGTGAGTTGGAAAAGGGTTCTACATTTTATTTTCAGATTCCACATAATATACGTGCATGAACAAAAACATTGAGGTTTTACTCGTTGAAGATAGTGCTGAGGATGCCGAGTTGACCATCGACTCTTTGAGAGAGGGTGGTCTGGTCAATGAAATCAAATGGGTGAAGGACGGGCAGGAAGCTTTGGATACTTTGTTTGGTAAAGAGGAGGATAGTATTGAGAAACCCATGGTAATTCTTCTTGATCTGAAACTTCCAAAAATTAGTGGTTTCGAAGTACTTGAAAAGATCCGTTCTAACGAAGCATTTAAGGATACTCCTGTTATCATCCTATCTTCATCAAAGGAATATATTGATATTAATCGGGCTTATGACCTTGGGGTGAATAGCTACATTGTGAAACCCGTTAATTTTGAGAACTTCACAGAATCTATCAAACAAATTGGCGTTTATTGGGTAGCCTTAAACCGACATTCTTAAATATGAAAGCAGGAGATGATTAAAGTACTGATACTGGAAGATTCACCGGAAGATGCAGAATTGATGGTAGACCAGCTTGAGGAAAGTGGGTATGTTGTTGATGTGAGAATTGCCTCTGATGATGTCTCATTTCGCAGTGATATTCAATATTTCAAGCCTGATATCATATTATCTGACTATAAATTGCCAAAGATCAATGGATTGGAAGCACTGCTTATTGCACTTGAAGTGGATCCATTAATACCATTTGTATATGTAACAGGAGCCATTGGAGAGGAGATAGCTGCTGAGACAATACTGAGTGGCGCATCTGCTCTGATTCTTAAGGAAAACCTAAAAAAACTACCGCAAGTTGTACAACAAATCATGTCCACAGAAAACAGACAAAATGCGCGTATGTCATCCGTTATGAAACGAGTAAACGACCGCATAGAAGAAAATGTACAAGCATTAAGTAGAATTAATGAATTTCTTCATGAAAGTCCTGAAAGAAAGTCCATAGCAGAAGATTTAAAAAAGGCTATTAGCAACCTGGATAATATCCGTGAAGACCTGAAAAATAAAACCTAACCAAAAAGCGTGGAAGTTAAAACCGAGCAAGAGACAAATAAAACTCATTATATAGTTGGAATTGGAGCATCAGCGGGAGGTCTGGAAGCAATTATTGCTTTTTTTGAAAATGTGCCTGCAGATTCCGGACTAAGTTTTGTGCTGATTCAACACCTTTCGCCAGACTACAAGTCCATGATGCCAGATTTACTGGCAAAACACACAAATATGGATGTGAAAGAGGTGACAAATAATCTCACCGTCAAGCCCAACTGTATTTATCCTATACCCACCAACAAAAATATCACCATACAGAATGGTAAACTTCAGCTCAACGACCGTCCCGATCCAAAATTGCTGAATCTTCCAATTAACATTTTCTTTAAATCGCTTTCAGAAGATCAGGGGGAAAAGGCCATAGGTGTAATCCTTTCCGGCTCTGGCAGCGACGGTACCATAGGAATTGAGTCTATAAAACAGCATGATGGATTAGTAATTGTACAAGACCCAAAGACTGCAGCTTTTGAGAACATGCCTGTCAGTGCAATGGGTAGTGGTCTGGTTGATATTGTTTCTCATCCAGCACAGATACCCAATGCTATCCTTCAATATATCAAGCATCCATACATCCAAAAGAAGGAATCTTCCGAGACGGTAGGAGATGAGTTAAGTCAAATCCTGGATCTTTTACATTTACGTGTAAACGTAGACTTTCACCACTATAAGAAAGGCACCATAACTCGCCGTATTGAGCGTCGCATGGGTATTCTCAATATAACACAGATTGAGCAATACCTGAATTTCATGAAAACAAATAAGGGGGAAGTTGAATTACTCTACAAAGACCTTCTTATTGGAGTCTCTGGCTTTTTCAGAGATGATGCTGCCTTTATGATGTTGGACAAAGATGTGATTGGTAATATCGTGAAGGAAAAGCTGCAGGATGGTGTACCTGAAAAGGAGATACGCATATGGGTTATTGGGTGCTCCACCGGGCAGGAAGTGTATTCAATTGCCATGCTTTTAAAAGAGCATTATGAAGCCAATAATGTAGAGATTCCTACAAAGATTTTTGGAACAGACATCGATCAGGACGCCATTGATTTTGCAAGCAAAGGGGTATATGCAGAATCATCGGTTCTTAAAATTCCTCCAAAGTTATTGGAGAAATATTTTATACAAGATGATGATTATTATCAGGTGAGTAAAGTGCTTAGGGAGATGATCATTTTTGCCAAGCACGATATCACCAGAGATCCTCCGTTCAACAATATTGATTTGGCTTCGTGTAGAAATTTGTTGATTTATATTGAGTCTATGCTTCAGGAAAAGATTCTGTCATTTATTCAGTTTTCACTGAATGAAAAAGGGTATTTGTTCCTGGGATCCAGTGAAACACCTGGAAATAAATCTTTCGAGGTGATCAGCAAAAAGCATAAGATCTATCGAAATAAGCAAAATGGACAGTCTATGGAGGTCCACAAGCTGTTTTCTCTTACTAAAAAATTGAATTTCAAAAAGCCATTTGATTCGAATCAACCGATTCAGTCCCAAATTCGAGAAACCGGTATTATTGGAATCTTTAAGGATGCTCTTTTAGAGGATCTGGTCTACCCCTCTGTGATCATCGATCAAAATAGCAATGTGGTGCACGTAGCTGGAGAGATTGATAAGTATATCAAGCTGCCGAAAAAACAGCTTTCTCTGAATATATTGAAGATGATAGATGAGCAACTTTATGTTGCCGTCAGCAGTATTACCTCCAAGTCAAAAAGTACTCACAATAAGGTTGTATCTACTCCAATTAGTTTTTCAGATAATAATACAACCATCAGAATTCACTCAAAAAGTATTACAGATCCGCATTCGCTGGAGAAATATACAGTATTGAGTTTTGTAGACGTGAGTGGTGAAAAGCAACTACAAGCTACCCCTGAAAATAGCCACGAAACAGAGGCTTTTGTCCGTCAGTTGGAGGATGAACTCAATGAAACCAAGGATTATCTTCAGTCAGCAGTTGAGGAGCTGGAGACCTCTAATGAAGAGCTTCAGGCTACCAATGAAGAACTGATGGCTGCCAACGAAGAACTACAAAGTAGCAACGAAGAGCTTCAAAGTCTGAATGAAGAACTTTACACCGTAAATAATGAGTATCAGGAGAAGCTAGGAGAGTTGACTGATTTGAATGATGATTTATACAATTTTATTCAGGGCACCAGTATTGCCACCTTGTTCCTGGATCTGGAGATGCGAATCAAAAGGTTTACCAATGCCATAAAGCCTCTATTTGACATCAACAATACAGACATTGGAAGACCCATCGATGTTTTTAATCATCCCTTCACAAATTTCAACTTGAAGGAAGTCGTAAATAAGGTCATAGATACCCAAAAACCTTATGAAAAAGAGCTGTTGACGAATAAAGGTTACTTCTATCTGGTAAGGATAATGCCATATCTGACCTCCAGACGTAAGGTGGAGGGTATTGTCATGGTGATTGTAGATGTGAATGATCTGAAGCAGACAGAGAAGCAGTTGAAGCAAAAAGCCAATGAACTGGAGCAGTCTAATGCAGACCTGGAGCAATTTGCTTATCTGGCTGCCCATGACATCAAGGCACCAATGACCAATATTTCTGAGTTGGTCAAGCTTTTAAAAGATGGAGACGGAGTCAAAGACAGTGGTTTGAAGATATTTGAACGACTGGAGTCATCTGTAGCTCAGATGAACCATACCATTGTAGATTTAAATAAGGTGATTTCCATTAAGAAAAACCTTGATATTGAGCCGGAAAAAGTTAGGCTTAAGGAGGTTTGTAATGGAGTGATAGAAAGTATTGGCGAAGTAATTAAGTCTTCAGGAACGAAGATAAAACTTGATTTCAAGCAGTCTTCCACTGTTTATTTTCCTCGTGTTCACCTGGAGAATATCATTCAAAATCTGATCACCAATGCCATCAAGTATAAAAGCCCCAAGAGGACACCCGAAATTGAAATTACCAGCATACAGAGTGATGGATTCACAAAACTAGTAGTCAAGGATAATGGAAGAGGAATTGATTTGAAAACTTATGGCCAAAAGGTCTTTCAACTGTTTCAGCGATTTCATCTGGATGTTGAGGGAAGTGGTATAGGGCTCCACGTAGTCAAGACAATGATGAATAAGTACGGAGGTAAAATTGAAGTAGATAGCGAACTAAATAAAGGCACGACTTTTACTTTGTACTTCAAGGATGCCAAAAAGTAAATGCCTTCCCGATT